>JBDSHT010000132.1:0-10541 GCA_039918315.1 Ginsengibacter sp.
TTCAAAATTAAATATTTAAAACTGAATACCTCTTTAGAAATATCAGAATGGGAAAATAAGATCTTTAATTGTTCCTATTATAATTTTAACGATTTGGCTTTGGAAATATTCAGCTTCCAATATCAAAATAATTCGCTTTATCGAAAATATGTCGATACGCTTAGAATAGATCTAGAATCCGTAAACTCGATAGAATCGATTCCCTATTTACCCATTTCTTTTTTTAAAACCCATGAAGTAAAGACTACAACTTTTGAGCCTGAAATAATTTTTGAAAGCAGCGGCACCACTGGTCAAAATACCAGCAGGCATTTTGTAAAGTCTTTGTCTTTTTATAAAAAAAGTTTTACTAAAGCCTTTGAATTATTTTACGGAAATCCACAAAGATGGAGCATACTTGGTTTGCTGCCAGGGTATTTAGAAAGAGGAAATTCGTCCCTGGTGAAAATGGTTGCTGAACTCATCGAAAAAAGTAACAATGCGCAGAGTGATTTTTATTTACACAACCATGAGAAACTTTACCAGACTATTGTCTTCAACGAAATCCTTGAACACCCAACTTTGTTAATTGGCGTTACCTTTTCTCTATTGGATTTTGCTGAAAAATATTCAATGAAATTGAAATATACGACCGTGATGGAAACCGGAGGTATGAAAGGAAGGCGGGAAGAAATAACACGCACGGAAGTACATGATGCACTAAAAAATAAATTTGGATTGCAATCTATAAATTCCGAATACGGAATGACAGAGTTACTTTCCCAAGCCTATTCAATTAAAGATGGAATTTTCCATAACCCGCCATGGATGAAGGTTTTAATCAGGGAAATTAATGACCCTTTGACAGTACACTCTACTCCAACTTCATTTAAATCCGAAAGAGGATTGATAAATATTATCGATCTCGCCAACTTATACTCCTGTTGTTTTATTGCTACGGATGACATTGGCAAACTTTATAAAAATGGAAGTTTTGAAGTGCTGGGCCGACACGATATAAGTGACATTCGCGGATGCAGTTTATTGACGGAGTGAGACATTTAAAAATCAAACACCTTTTATTCTTAAGTCATAAATAAAATCAACAACATCAACAATCTTAAAGTGTTTGCTATCTGCGTGAAGTGGATTTAATAGATAATTAAATTCATCGGGAAGTATTGTTGAAGGTATTCGGAATACTGAGTAAATAGATGATTTAAAAAGTGCGACACCAAAATCTTTCGTCTCTGTAGGTGCGGGAGACTTTTGCCAATTTCCAGGCAGTTTAGCAACACTAATTTTTTGGATAGAAGAATCAGGAATTTCAATTGTCGTAATGCTTAGTGCCCTTGGAATTTCTTCAATACTAATGTTCACAGTGTACTCAAGCAAAGACAGAGCACGGCTTTCAGACGCATAAATGCATGGAACTGACTTATGATTCCAGCGTCCGCCAAAAAGCCGCGCACCTTCTCCCGTCAGATCATTTGCATATTTTTTTCGGCCAATCCGGTAAACCTTAATCATAGTTTCAATTATGAATAAACACCGTAGGCAATTCTTCCAATTATGTTTTTCACTTCTTCGCGGCCAAATTGATTATCGATAACATCGTAGGGTACCTCGCCACCCAGTGCTTTATTAGGCTTCGCCATCCATCTATTAAAACGTTCTTCGTCTTCAAAAACTTCAAAGCCATAAGAATATAAATCAGCAAGGCTAACGATTCTTTCACTTAAACCCACACCGAACTTTTCTGATTTCTTTTTATTAATCAGAGTAGCCCTCGTAACAGATAAAACCTTAGCTAACATGGTGTAATCCATATCGGCTTTATCTTTTAAATGTTCTAAATCTCTTTTACTAACTCCCTCACGAACTACATGCATTTTTTCAAATGGTGTCATTTGGCTTTCTGGTTTATCAGAAGCTATTTTCAACAAAGACACATTCGCTGAATTGCTTTTGGCAAGCGCAACTTCCGGCTCTTCTACAATTGCGGATTTGATCTCATTGTGATAATAGACTTTCGTATTTTTAGACATGGTATAATTTTTTTAAGTCTTCAGTACAATATTATACCATTTTATCCAGTATTCAAAATTTATTTTCTATATCATTTCCCTGGTAATAATTCAGCACTTTAGTTCTTAAAATGAAATTATATTTGGTAATAATCAAGTTAGCTTCCGCCCTGTTTAAGTTGTTTTTTGCAATCAAATAATCTACAGAAGTTATCACTCCGGAAGCGAAACGTACATCCGCAGATCGGAAAGACTCAGAGAATGCAGCAACCTGCTCCTGTAATATTTTGTATTTATGGAGTGCATTATTTACATCAAGGAATCCTCGTTCTACTGACTGTTGCAATTCAATTTTTGTATTCTCTTCCACCATCTTATTATTCTCCAAATCAATCTTGGCAAGTTTAATTTTATTCCTTGTTTGCGAAGCATTAAAAAGTGGAATGCTAAGGCCAAGATTTATGGAACTAAACAAATTGTTACTTAACTGGTTGCCATAGTTAATCTTACTTGTATTGAAATTATTTTGTTGAATTACCACCGGCAATTTTTGACCGTTTAAATTTACATAGTTGGAGGAGGGCTCCTCTGAAGCATTTAAAAAAGTAGATTGGGTGGCCACACTTGAATAATTAGTATTGAGATTTCCCCCGAGGTAAAGTCGTGGAAATAATTCACCCTTTGCAGAATGGACGGCTTTTTCAGCACTTAGCGATCTGAAATGAACCGCTTTAATTTTTGCAAAATTCTTTAATGAGTTCTGATATAAATTTTCGGGGTTTTCTGCGCTGTTCATTTCAACAGACTCTTCCGGCAAACGGCCTACTTCAAAATTATTTGAGTATGGAATATTCAACAATTGGCATAAAGTCAATTTTGCATTTGCCACCGCAGCTTCGTTATCTGCAATTGACAATTGTTCATTAGCAACCTGGCCTTTTAAATCGTATAAATCGGAAGGAGCTATGGTGCCTTCTGTATTTAAAATTTTAAGACGTTCTATCTGTTTGTCGCTTACCAACATTTGCGTATGCGACTGTGCCAACAAATCTTCAGCGCTTAATATTTGCAGGTAAGCAAGAATAATATTAATGGTTAAATTATCCTTCGCCTGTTGCCATTCCATTTTGCCGGCTTCATAAGCAAGATTATTTTCTTTGATTTTATTTTGAAGAGAAGAACCCTGGAAAAGCAAGACAGAACTACTAATTCCATAGCTCGCATAATTTACATTTTGATTGATAAAGCCATTGGTAAAAGGATCTATACTCCGTCCCTGATTAATGCCATGACTCGCACTGGCATTGAGATCCGGCAACATAAATGCCTTTGTTTGCTTTAAAGCAATTCCCTGCTTTTGCATTTGCAAATTTGCTTGTTTTACTTCAAGATTATTTTTTATTCCAAGTTCAATAGCCTGCTGTAATGACAAACTATCCTGCCCAAAGGCGATAAAATTCACCAGTATAAAAATGGTTGTTGCAAAAAATATTTTAATCATCTTTTTGTTTTAAGAAAATAATCTGGTAAAGAATTAAAGTCTGTGATCTCCCGATCTAAGCCCCTTTGACTTCTACTCTCCCATCCAATAAATTGATAATTCGCGAACCGAACTCTGCATTTTTTTCTGAATGAGTCACTTGTATTATTGTAACTCCTTCGGAATTTAATTGTTTAAAAATTTGCATGATTTCTTCGCCTTGTTTCGAATTTAGATTGCCAGTAGGTTCGTCGGCCAATATCAATTTTGGTTTTACAATTAATGCACGGGCAATTCCCACCAACTGTTGTTGACCGCCTGATAATTGAGATGGAAAAAGATCCTTTTTTCCAACGATTTGAAATCGATCCAGCATATCTGCAACCATTGCTTTTCTTTCGCTGCCTTTTATGTTTTGATAAAGCAATGGCGTCTCAATATTTTCATAAACCGTTAGTTCATCAATTAAATGATACGCTTGAAACACAAAGCCAACATACTTCTTAAAGATTTCCGAGCGTTGCTTTTCTTTTAATGCAAAAACATTTTCGCCCATAAAATCATAACTGCCCTCATTGGGCTGATCGAGCATTCCAATCACATTCAACAAAGTTGATTTTCCAGAACCTGAAGGGCCCATGATGGAAATAAATTCACCTTCCTGCACATTTATATTTATGTCTTTTAAAATAAAAGTTCGGTTAGCTCCGGTGTTGTACCATTTAAAAATATTTTTTAATGAAATCATAATTTGATTTTAATTGATAAATTATTCGATCGTTTATTTATTTAATAATAAGGTTTTGTTGATTGTAAAAATTGAATACTTCTTATTTTACTCCGCTCTTAAGGACTTCACCGGATTTGCCCTTGCTGCCTTAATTGCCTGCAAACTTATAGTTGCAAATGCAATTAACATCGCAATAAATCCTGCAGCTAAAAACACCCAAGGCTGTAAATTAATTCGATACGCAAAATCCTGCAACCAGTTTTCCATGGCATACCACGCAACAGGAAATGCAACCACAGCAGAGATAATAACGAGTAATAAAAAATCTTTGGAAATTAAAGCCACAATGCTTCCCGTGCTCGCTCCCAGCACTTTTCTAACTCCGATTTCTTTCACACGTTGTGTAATGGTAAACGCCGACAATCCAAATAATCCGAGACAGGCAATAAACAGGGCTATGAATGCAAACAAAGTAAAAAGGCCGCTTTGTTTATTTTCTGCCATATACAATTCTGCAAATCGTTCATCCAAAAACTGGAATTGATACGGCACTTCCGGTAGAAACTTTTTCCAGGTTTTTTCTAACTGCGCCAAAGCAGCGGATGGATTGCCCGAAATTTTTATGGATATAAAAGAATAATCATTTGGTTTTAGTGATTCATACAAAACAAGAGGTATTATACGCTGGTGTAAAGACTCAAAATTAAAATCGTTGAACACGCCAACAACAGTTCCGTTGCGGCCTCCATACTGGAAAGGTTTTCCGATAGCTTCGCTATTCGACGACAAACCCAAAGCCTTCACAGCCATTTCATTTATAACAAAAGAAGAAGTATCCATTCCAAAATCTTTTGAAAAATTTCTACCGGCAATAACTTTTATCCCATAAGATGGAATAAAATTTTCATCGGCTACAACATATTTTATATCTGCTTTACTTGGTGTCAACGAATCGCCCCGGTCAATTCTAGAAGCTTGTGAATCTAGAAGACGAACTGATGGCACACGGGATGAACGGCCCACTTTTTTAATATTTGATTTGGCCAATAGTTCTTCTTTAAATGAATCAAAAGTTGCATCTAAATTTTTATTATTCCTGATAAGGATTACATTTTCTTTATTAAAACCAAGAGACTTATTTTGTATAAAGTTCAATTGCTGAAATACAATTATCGTGGCGATAATAAGAATGATAGAAATTGAAAATTGAAATACTACCAATACTTTTCTGAAAGAAATATTACCACCTCCTTTTGGAATAATACCTTTTAAAACCTTTACAGGTTGAAAAGATGAAAGATAAATTGCCGGATAAATGCCTGATAGAATACCTACCAAAAAAGGGATTAAAAATATGGCTGCTACAATCTTTCCGTTCCACAAACTATCCATTGATAATTGTTGCCCTGAAATCTGATTGAGCCACGGAAGAAATAAAAATGTGAGCAGCAAAGCCAGGATAGCAGCGAGCCACGAAATAAAAACAGACTCACACAAAAATTGTGCAACAAGTTCCCCTTTACCTGCTCCCGCTGTTTTTCTTATTCCAATTTCTTTAGCTCGCAATGCTGATCGTGCGGATGATAGATTCATGTAATTTATGCAGCCGATCAACAAAATAAATAATGCAATTGCCGAAAAAATATACACCCGTTTTATGTCGCCGCCAATTTCTATTTCTGAATCAGTTGCGGAGTGAAGATGAATGTCGGTGAGCTTTCGCAAGGTTAACACTGAAAAATCAGAAGCCTTGAATCTTACACCTGGAGGAACATGCCTGTTTTGAAAAGCCGGCAATTGTGACTCTAGTTTTTGGGGATCATAATTATCCGGTAAAAGTAAATAGGTATAAAACGAATTATTACCAAAGTCGGTCCTCAACCTGTTAGCACCATAGATTGCTGAATCCTTTAAGGCGTTGAAAGAAATCATCACATCAGGATGCCAATGAGAATTGGAAGGAAGTGATTTATAAACGCCCGTCACTTTACAATTGAATTGATTATTCAATAGTATAATTTTGTTAACCGGATCTGCATCGCCAAAATATTTTCGAGCTGTTTCTTCGGTCAACATAACAGAATTCGGTTCGTCAAGAGCCTTGTCCCTGCTACCTTTAATTACGTTAATATCAAAAACATCAAACACGTTTTCTTCCGCGAAAAAAACATTATCCTGGTTAAAAATTGCATCACCGTATTTGAAAGTAAGGTTACCCGCTGGGAACACCCGGGTGATTTTCTTTACCTCTTTAAAATCGTTTTCCAGCAAAGGAGCAAACGGAGGAGCCACAGCTCCTAACTGAAGGGAAACAGAATGATCGTCAGGATTTAGAAATGTTCTTTCTATCCGGTAAATGTTATCAGCATTTTTATTATACCTGTCAAAATTTAATTCATTTAAAATGTAAATGGTTATCAGCAGGCAACACGTTAGACCAACGGTTAATCCAAATAAATTTATGAAAGAGATAAACTTATTCTTCATCAAATTTCGCCAGGCAATCTTAATATAATTTTTAAGCATGTTCTAAAAGTTTATTTCATCCAAGACCTTAATTTTTTATTCATTCAAATTATTCTGACCGTAGGGATTTTACAGGATTGGCCAGCGCGGCTTTCACGGATTTATATCCAACTGCCAACCATGCAACAACAATTGCAAATACACCAGCTAACAGAAAAACTCCCGGTGAAATTTTAACCCTGTAAACAAAATTTTGTAACCAGCCATCCATCATATACCAGGCTACAGGCACCGCTACTAAAAATCCAACAAGGATAAGAATTGTAAACTCTTTTGAAAAAAGATAAACGATATTTTGCACTGATGCACCAAGTACTTTCCTGATACCAATTTCTTTCGTTCTTTGTACGGCCATAAAAGTTACCAGTCCATACAATCCGAGACAAGAAATGAAAATTGCTATGCCGGCAAAAATTTTATACAGCAAAGAAAGTTGATCATCCTGCCTATAAAACTCTGCGATATTATCATCCAAATAATTACTGGTAAATGCATATTCCGGATAAAATTTATTCCAGGCGCTTTCTACAGCCGCCCTCGTTTTAGGAATGTTTGACGAACTCATTTTAATGGTCGCCACATCATAGGATTTCCTGTCCTGGGCAATTGCCAACGGCTTTATATCTTCCTTTAAAGAATTCGTTTTAAAATCTTTTACCACTCCCACAATTCTTTTCCAATTATCTCCTCCCTCTCCATACAAAATATCCTTGCCAATAATAGATTCTGGAGAATGAACTCCTAATTTTTTTACAAGTGTTTCGTTTACCACTATCTCATTAATGGTATCCGATTTACTAAAAGTTCTCCCGGCAAGAAATTCGATACCAAATGTTTTAAAATAATCTTCATCGGCAAACTTTAGATAAAGTGTAAATTCTGGCGGTGGTTTATGATCAAATGTAAAATTGGTTGCGGAATTATTTTGAGAAGAAGGTACATCACTTGCAAAACTTGCAGCCTTAACGCCGGGCAATTGCAAAAGATTTATTTTAAAAGCCTCCTCTTTTGCATGAACCGTACTATCCGTATTTGCATCTATGATCAAAATGGCTTCTTTATTAAAACCAAGGTCTGCATTTTTTACAAAATCCATTTGCATGACGGCAATAAGAGTCCCGATAATCAACACCTGTGAGACGGCGAACTGCGTAATTACTAATCCTCGCCTTATTGAAATTCCACCAATAGTGGCTGATGTTATTTTATTCTTGAGTGCTAGGGAAGGATTGAATCCTGAAAGGATGATTGCCGGATATAATCCCGCAAATAAAGTAACAACAACGATCAACGAGAAAATAAAAATTAAAGTTTGAGGATTAAATAAACTTACAGTTTCATGAATTAAAGCGATGTCCTTTATAAAAGGAAGGCAAATGGAAGCAATGCCGATTGCGAGTAATACAGAAATTAATACGATCATAATTGTCTCCCCCATTACCTGGCCAAACAATTGCCGGCGATGGCCTCCCAAGACTTTTCTAATCCCTATTTCTTTACTGCGGCCAACTGCCTGCGCTGTGGAAAGATTAATAAAATTAATACACGCCATTAAAATAATGAAGAGCCCAATTATTGACAAAGTCCATAAAGTACTTTTGTTGGTAACATGGTCTCCAAAACTTTCAAACCTTTTATCGAAATGAACTTCGCTAAGCGGTTGTAAAAAATTAGACCGCTTGCCACTCCGTTTTGTAGTATAATTCTTTTCACTGAACCGGGCCAATCTCTTACCAATCGTAGTTTTCGAAATGTTTTCAGGCAATTGAAAGAAGATTTGAAAATTGCTGGTGGTAGCACCCCATTCGTCAGAATAAAAATAAACGCCATTGCTTCTCTTTGCTGTTTCGTACGAAGTAACAATTCCTAAATTATAATCCGAATTCAGTGGCGGGTCTTTTAGAATACCAACTACTTTTACTACAATCGCATTATCTAATTTTAGAAACTTACCTGTCGCATTTTTCCAATCACCAAAATATTTTATAGCATTGCTTTGGGTAAGCACTGTAACATTAGGCTCCGACAAAAGCTCCGGATTTCCTACCAACCAATCATAATGAAACACTTTAAAAAATTGGGGATCACAGAAAAAAAATCCTGTCTCTTCGATAAATTTCTTCTCGGATGCAGTATTATTTTTTTCATTATCAAGTACTGTAACCTGGCTTCCAAAATTGGCCAATAAAGCACCAGTGGTTACTTCCGGAAAGTCAATGCGAAGCGCAGCTAAAGCAGGAAAGGGAATTCCGGGGGTGTAAAAAATCCCATCAGGAGTTTTGTCTTGCGTTACTACATGATAAATATTAGAATAATCAGGCTGTGTAGTATTATAACTCAATTCATATTTTACTACCGTAAACAATAACAATGCGGACGCTATTCCTATTGCCAGTCCGGAAATATTAATAGTCGAAAAAGCTTTGTGACGGGCTAAATTTCTAAAAGCTATTTTCAAATAATTTTTAATCATTGCTTGTTTTTTGGTAACATCTTCTTTCAATTTTTTTGACCACGAAAAAAAATATTTAATGTTTTGTAATTAGCAAGTATCAATTTTTTGGGAGAAAATAACTATTAACATGCCGTTCTTAAACCATACTAAAAATCAATGGTTTACATTTTTTAAAATTAATCTTTGTGTTCGGTTTTGATACAACCATGTGTACGGTTTCGAAACCGTATGAAGTTGCCAGCCAACCTGTAACTATTCGTTGCGTCATCAACTTTGGATGCCTCTTGACAAAGAACACTTTTGTAAAAATGGAGAAAAAATTTAAAGACCAAAACACAAAAGTCCGATGGAGTTCGGTCATGGACTTGTGGTTTTATCCAGAACTTTTGGCGGAGAGTTTGTTTTTATATTTATTAAAATTAATAATAAATACACTCAGTAAAATAACAGCCAACGCTCCTATCTGTAGTCCGTTGATAAACTCGCCACCAAAGAATACGCCCAGCAAAACTGCCACTACCGGGTTCACATAAGAGTTAGTGCTGACCTGCGTTGCAGGTCTAACCTCCAATAGCCAAATGTAAGCGCTATATCCGGCAAGAGAGCCCATCGTAATTAAATAAATGACAGAAAGCCATCCGCGGGTGTGAACCTGGCTGATATCGAAATGATGGACTTCACCATTAAAACAGGCAACGATAATAAAAGAAATAGCAGCGAATATCATTTGCCATGCAGCGCCAACCATGGTATTGCCGGTTGCATTGTATTTTGAATATAAAGAACCTATTGTCCAGGTAATGCTTCCGAGAATGATAACCAAAAGAGGAACAATTTGCAATGTCTGAGTACCACTGGAAAAATTAGAAAACATTTTATCACTGAATAAAAGGATAACTCCTACAAAGCCTGTTATCACGCCTATGATAATGTTCTTGCTTCCAAAATTCAATTTGTGGTTTTGTGTATCAAACAATACAAACCATAATGGCGAAGCGGATACCAGCACCGCAACAAAGGAACTCGGAAGAATAGTTTCTGCCCAAATAATAGCTCCATTACCTACAAAAAGTAAAAGGTTGCCTACAATGATGGAAGTAATGATCTGCTTGCGAATAAATAACTTGTACTTTTTAAAAGCACACCATGCCAGCAACAAAACACCTGATGCGAGAAAACGAAATGCACCTAAAATAAAAGGAGGAAAATCCCTTAATGATGCCTGTATAAAAAAATAGGTAGAGCCCCAAACAATATATACAATGGCAAAAGCAATAATTACAGTTACTAATGGCGCATGTTTCTGGGAACTATTTTGCATTCGGGTGCAAATATCAACAACCG
>JBDSHT010000133.1:0-6478 GCA_039918315.1 Ginsengibacter sp.
CCTGCTTGGAGACCTGTTTTCTAACTATAGTTCTATTAAGATAATGGAACATGCGGCTACATTGGATCTGGACCAATTTGAAGACTCTGCTTTTTATGATAAACTAGAACGTGCACGGCAGCAAACAGTAGGGCGGACTATTTTGCTTTCGCAGATGTTGAGCCAGGTTCAGGATTTAATAACTATGGGATTTTTAGCTGTAGGATTAATTGTGTTCAATCCCTGGTTAATTCTGCTTTTAATTGTTGCCGTGATACCAGCTTTTTTAGGTGAATCGTATTTTAATGATAAAAATTATTCCCTTAGCCGCAGGCAAACGCCGGAACGCAGAGAGCTGGATTATTTGCGTTTTGTTGGCGCCAGCGATGAAACCGCCAAAGAAGTGAAAATATTTAATTTGTCGCACTTCCTTACTGACCGCTTTCGTTTTTTATCCGATAAATTCTATCATGATAATAAACGCATTTCGGTAAAGCGATCTATCTGGGGCATTGTTTTTTCTATCCTTGGGAGTCTTGGTTATTATGGTGCTTATGTGTTTATTATTTTAAGAACCATTACAGGAAATTTATCTATAGGAGATTTGACTTTTCTTGCTGGCTCATTCCGGCAATTAAGAAGCTTACTGGAAGGCATTCTCTCGCGTTTTACCACCGTGTCGCAAGGCGCTATTTATTTGAAAGACTTCTTTGATTTCTTTGATATAAAACCAAAAATAACTTTGTCTTCCAATGCACGTACTTTTCCAAATCCTATTAAAAAAGGGTTCACTTTTGAAAATGTAGGATTTCGATATGTAAATTCTGAAAGATGGGCTAATCGTCATTTAAATTTTACACTCCGGGCAGGAGAAAAACTGGCGTTAGTCGGGGAAAACGGTGCAGGTAAAACAACACTTGTAAAATTGCTGGCCCGGCTTTATGATCCTACTGAAGGAAGAATATTATTAGATGGTCACGACCTGCGCGAGTATGACCTGGCTGAACTTAGAATGCAGGTTGGTGTAATTTTTCAGGATTACCTGCGCTATCAAATGACCGTTTCGCAGAATATCGCTGTGGGAAATATTGCTGAAAAGGAAAATAAAGAACTGATCATAAATGCTGCAAAGCAAAGTTTAGCCGATGCTTTAGTAGAAAAGTTACCGGGCAAATATGAACAGGCGTTAGGCAAGCGATTTAACCAGGGAGTAGAGCTTTCAGGCGGGGAATGGCAAAAAATTGCCCTTGCAAGAGCTTATATGAAAGATGCACAATTACTCATTTTGGATGAGCCGACATCTGCCCTTGATGCAAGAGCGGAATTTGAAGTGTTTCAGAGATTTTCAGAACTAACAAAAGGAAAAACCGCGGTACTTATTTCGCATCGTTTTTCTACTGTGCGTATGGCTGATCGAATTTTAGTTTTGGAGAAAGGGCATCTTTTAGAAGAAGGCAGTCATGAAGAATTATTGCAAAAGAATGGACGTTATGCCGAACTGTTTTATTTGCAGGCAAAAGGTTATCAATAAAGAATAAAGGTAATAATCCAGTTATGGTACATGCTTAGTTTATAGTTTTTCAGCACTCATTTCATTCAACCCTAAAAGGTTTTAGCAAAAAGTAGTTTTTCAAGATTACTATTTATGAAGGGGTCTTCTTTATATTTATAATATATTTTTGCTTTCCTTATCAAGATATTTTAATCAATAAAAAAGCCCAGAAAATTATATGAATCATATTGACATTCATCCTTCTTCCATTGCAATAAGAACCACCTTATATGGTATTGCAATAAGTGTGGTACTGATTTTTGTAAAGGGACTCTCAGGTTACCTGGGACATTCTTATGCATTAATTGCTGATGCTACAGAATCCGGTGCCGATATTTTAAGTTCCGGATTATTGTGGTTAGGATTACGTATTGCAATAAAAAAGCCAGATAAAGAACATCCTTACGGGCATGGGAAAGCAGAGCCTCTGGCAGCAGTAGCAGTTTCTCTTTTTTTAATTTTGGCAGCTATATGGATTGCTTACCATTCTATAAATTTTATAAACACCCCCCATGCATTACCGAAAAGTTTTACCTTATGGATACTATTGATTGTAATTGGAATTAAAGAAACTATGTTTCGTTATGTTTTTAATGTTGGTAAGAAAATAAACAGCCAGGCAGTCAAAGCAGATGCGCATCATCACCGGAGTGATGCTATCACATCTGTGGCAGCCTTTATCGGAATTTCTATTGCCTTAATTGGCGGAAAAGGTTACGAAGGTGCGGATGATTGGGCAGCACTTGTTGCTTCGGCTCTCATCTTTTACAATGCTATAGTAATTCTAAGACCGGCATTATCAGAAATTATGGATGCAGCCCCTTCTAATGAAATTGTTGCGAAAGTAAAGGAATTAGCAGGTTTTGTATCACAGGTTAGAGGAATAGAAAAATGCTTTGTAAGAAAGATGGGATTTGACTATTATGTAGATATTCATATTGAAGTAGATGGAGAATTAAGCGTTACTGAAGGTTATCGTATTGCACATCTGGTAAAAGACACGCTTCTTAAAAGCAATCTAAGAGTTATAAACGTTTTGGTTCATATAGAACCTTTCAATTAAATTGCCCATTAATTTTCCAGACAAAAATAGAAAAGCCATGAAATATAAAACACGGACAGTTTGGATTTTATCACTTATAAGTTTGTTTACTGATACTGCAGAATGATCAAACTCACCAATTTTTAAATCCAGAAGTATGTGAGTTTTTAAGATTCTGTGATAAAAAACTAAGTCAATTCGGTAGTGCTTGTTATCAAACGTTATTCTCTTTTGCCTGGCCTCAAAACAAAACCCTCTTCCCATTTCAATCAGAAAATTCTGTAGGTTTGTGATGATACTTTCTTCCAGATCAGATTCTGTGTAGGAATGTTTTTCTTCCAACCCAAGGAACTCAAGTAAATATGTATTGCGCAATACATCTTCCGGTTTTAGCTCTTTTTCTAATTGATTTTTAAGTACAATTTCTTTGTCGGTGCTAAGTCCTGTTCTCTCATATAGAAGGCTTTCTATAGCTTTTTTTAAATCCCGAACACCCCAATTATTCTTAATAGTTTGTGTCTCGTAAAATCGCCGCTTATTGGTGGAATCCGCTTTTAAAAGTTCTATAAAATGAAAAAAACTAAGGTTGGTAAGTAACTGGTTCATATCAGCCTGAATTGTATCAGAGTTTAATTCTGCGAACACTGTCCGCAGAATTGCGGAGTACTGAAAATCTATTAAATATGATTTCGCTGACAGTGTCCGCAAAATCTGAGGATAAGCTTTATACAAGGCTTTACAAAGGTATAAATGCCTTTCCCTGATTGATTTCATTCCTTTTTTTAAGAGACTTTGCGCAACGGCTTTAAAAAGCTGTTTACCATAATCCGACCGGTCTTTACCAGACTGTTCGTACTCTGCAATATAATAACCAATAAGCCAGTTTCGGCGAGTCAAAGCAGTATTTACCTGTTTTTGAACTTTAGTCAGAAAATAAGTATTTGTATTCTGAATGGTTATCGCCAAATTTTCCAGTGTATTTAAAGTCGGTACATTTTTATTCGATTTCATATTGATTTATTTGATAGTTTGAAAAGTCTAATCAATAAAATCATTTTGCGTTGCCGGGCTATTTTTAAACGAAGTAAGCCGTTGGGCAAATTCTTTTTTCACTTCTTTTTCAAAACTGTCGAGATAGTTTTCAGTAGTCTTTATGTCACTATGCCCCAATGCTTCCTGTATGTATTCGGTACTTGCACCGGAACGTTTTAGAACTGTGGAGAAAGTATGCCTTGCCACATACGTGGTTCCTTTTTTATCAATTTCCAAATTCTTTAGAATGAGCTTCATCCAGTTGTTTATAAAGCTTACAAGAAGTTGCATGAGTTCATACTGACGTAATGGGGTAATGCCCAGCTCCATTATAGGAAAAATGTAATTATTGGGAGATTTATCTATATTACCCCAACGTTCAATGATAGCTTTCATATCATCGTTAATGAAAACTGTGATTGGCTTCGGGTCGCTTCGTAGTGCCCTTTCGGTTTTGCTACGTTCGAACACTAGATATTCATCATGAATATTTTTATATTTAAGACAGGCAATATCTTTTGGATTCATACCATTTCCAAAATAGCTGAATAACCAGTAGTCCTTAGCTCTTTGCTCACTTTCATTTTTGGGATCACATTTATAGTAGTATATCTTTTTTATGTCTTTTAAGTCAAGTGCCTTCTTTGTATTTTTCGAAGCAGGTATCCTGTACTTACGTCTTCCAAATGGATAACATTTTTCTTTTTTAATTATACCATCTTCAATGGCCTCATTAAATATCGTACGGAGTGGCCGCAAATACATACCAATAGTGGTTTTAGAAATATTCTGGTTGGTAGCCCAGATTTCATATTCATATAAAAAGGAAACAGTTATTTCTTTTAAATGAGCATTACCCCTGAATTTCTTTAATGAAACGTAGCTGCAATGGTAGTACATGCCGGAACTAATACGGCCTTCCCTTAAAACTTTTTTTATTAAGCTTTTATAACAGAAAGATATAGTATCAGGCATCGAATCCTCTTCCAGCAGGATGGGAAATTTTTTAAAAAATGAAGAGTAATCGAATTCACTTGTATTCTTGGAAGGAATGGTGGCCTTTAGTTTTCTTGAACGAAATAGAGTAGCGTTATTATAAATAAATTCATTTTCAAAATCAGGAAAACTAAACGAGCCTAAGTCTTTAACTGCATTTTCCGCAGTCGTCTCAATCTCTTTTAATTGATGCCGGATAGTTTGCAGCTCTTTGCTGATTCTTGATACAGAAAGCTTATCATATTCATCTTTCGTTAAATCAAAGATGGTTGGATAATACTCCGTTACTCGCTCAAATGTTACCCGCAGTTTAACTGGGTACTTGTTACTTTTTTTAATCCTGCGAGTGTCGAGGATGATGTTTAATGTTGTAGACATAACTTATAAATTTTCAGTTTCACAAAATCTTTCCCTTCAAAAATTTGCAAACAATTTGCAAACAAATCATAGTTAAACGGCACTTAGTCGCAATTAAGATCAAAAAGCAACAATCATGCAACAAATTGATAATGAATACTTTAAGTTAAAATCAGTTAAAATAAGTTAAGACGAATAAGGAATTTTTTCCATCTTACAAGCAGAGGGTCCGCGGTTCGAACCCGTGTGCTCCCACAGTGATAAAAAAGCGATTATGAATAATATTCATAGTCGCTTTTTTATTTGTGACCACAAATGTGACCTTAAGAGATTTTAACCAATAAGGTATAGAAATAAGGCAACTCATACACTATCCATACTTGAGCCATTCTTAAGACATAGTTCTGCTATCAGAAAACTCTTATGATTTTTACTATTCATAATAATTTAAAGGTAAAGTGATGTAAAATAATGCAAGAGGAATGCTGCAAGATTGATGCTCTTTAGCTAGTATTAAATTTGGTGGACATGTATTTTTACACCCACTTAAATTTTATGAAATGGCTAAGTTAAAAGGTATTTTAAAAATAGAAGGAACCTTACAGGATATGACCTTCTACAAAACACAGGACGGGCATTTGGTGAAAACCAAAAGCGGCGTAAGTGCTGATCGTATTGCAAATGATCCCGCGTTTGCACGCACCCGTGAAAACGGTGTAGAGTTTAGTAATGCTGCGAATGCTGGAAAGGCTTTACGCGATTCCGTGCGCAACATGTTTAACACTGCTGCTGATAACCGCGTTACTTCCAGGTTAACACAACTGATGGCTCGGATAAAGAATCTTGACACTACAAGCGCAAGGGGCGAACGTGGGGAATTTTGTTTTGATAAAAGCAACACACATTACAATGAATAACGGAATTAAAGCCAAACGTGTCAATAATCCTATTAACAAAAGTGTACCGCAAGCAATCTCAAACGAACCTGTGAAATCTGCCCAAAATTCAGGTTGAGTAAAACCGATTTTTGCAAAACGTCCTGCGCCAACTGCCGCAGGCGAAATAAACTTTTGAAATCCTTCAGAAAGAAAAATCAAACCCACAATCAATCGGGGAATTAGTGTTGGTGTTGATGATGTTTTGAAAATTTTATTTTTCATCTTTCAATTTGAAACTTTGATTGCTGAATGGTGGTATTGTAGGAATGGTAATTACATTAAACTCGTGTTGTGTTGCCTGATGACAATTGTTGCAAGTTGAAGTAAGAATTGTGTCACTGTTTTAATGAAGTGAGACGTTTTTATGAACTTACTTCTCCATTCTTTTAAGTAACGCTTTCATTTCAGCTATTTCCTTTACCTGAGCTTCTATAATACCATCAGCCAGCTTCCTCACTTCCGGGTCTTTGATATTTGCGTTTTCACTCGTCAATATTGCCGAAGAGTGATGTGGTATCATGGCCTTCATATATTGCACATCACTTATCGGGGTTTGTGTTCTTATTCCGGCAAGCGTAATTG
>JBDSHT010000134.1:0-3802 GCA_039918315.1 Ginsengibacter sp.
CCGGTGGCTTTCATTTTATAAGCAATGTCTCTTGCTACGGCCGCGTGTCTATGACTTTCCGGTGCGACTTGGTACAATAGATCATTTATGTGTGCAAGGCTATTACCAGAGTTTAAATAATCTTCAATATGTTTTACTATTTCATCTTTGTCGGCAGTTTTAGTGTCAGGTATTCTATATGTCATGTGTCAAAAGATTTCGTACTTGATGTTTCCCCTACTCCCCAAGTAATTCAAGTAAACATGTTAAGCCCTTATTGCATACTACAAGCTAATATAAGCAACTTGTTACACCAAAATTTATTAATTTATAATAAATAATGGTCCGGATAATAAAATTTAAAAGAATAAATAGAAACTTCCTATAGGATTTGTTTTAAACAAAAAAAATCGAATCGTCCCCTAAGACATCTCCTACAAAATAAAAAAAGCCTTGAAAGCTAACACTAACAAGGCTTCTAATTTTTAAAATGTGCCCGGGACTGGATTCGAACCAGCACATCCTTGCGAACGCTGCCACCTGAAGGCAGTGCGTCTACCAATTTCGCCACCCGGGCTTTTCTCTTTTTAAATTTTATTTTAAAAAGAGATTGCAAATATAATTTGAAAAATATAGAAATTTAAAACTGTAGCAGATTTAAAATTTTTATCTGAAATCGTTTTCTAAACACTCACATTAAAATCCCGCAACGCATCATTCAAACTTGTTTTTTTATCAGTGCTTTCTTTTCTTTTACCAATGATTAAAGCACAGCCCACTCCAAATTCTCCGGCCGGAAATTTTTTATTATAGGTCCCGGGAATCACCACACTTCTTGAAGGAATAACACCTTTTGTTTCGACAGGTTCGCTTCCACTCACGTCAATGATTTTGGTTGATTGAGTTAAGACTACATTGGCACCCAAGACCGCTTCCTTCTCCACTCTTACACCTTCTACAACTATGCAACGACTACCAATAAAACAACCATCTTCAATGATAACAGGACTTGCCTGCAGCGGTTCCAAAACTCCACCGATACCTACGCCCCCACTGAGGTGAACGTTCTTTCCAATTTGCGCACAACTACCAACAGTAGCCCATGTATCCACCATGGTTCCTTCATCTACATAAGCACCTATGTTTACATAACTCGGCATCAACACTACATTTCTTCCAAGAAAACTTCCGTAACGTGCAATGGCGTGTGGCACTGCACGCACACCCATATCCTTGTAATTTTTTTTCAGTTTCATTTTGTCATAAAACTCAAACGGAGGTAGCGTGTAAGTTTCCATTTTTTGAATTCCAAAATACAAAACAATGGCCTGCTTTACCCATTCGTTAACCTGCCAGGTACTGTCAGCTCCCTGGTCAAAATTCTCTCTCTTAACAGGCATGGCTGTACGCAATTCTCCGGTGTCCAATTTATCAATCACATTGCGGATAGCATCCGTATAAGTTTCATCCTGAAGAAGGCTTCGGTTATCCCAAATTTCTCCTATCATCTTTTCTAAATTCATGATCTCGATTTTATTTTTAAATATTTGCGAAAATACTAACTGATTTATGAAAGACTAAAGAATGATTTAGTTGTTGGTAAAATAAGCAGGTGAAAATAAATCTTCAAAGCTTATGCAAAAAACAAATGGTCAAAGAAAAAATTTAGTTTTGTAATTGATTTATGGCTTTCTGAATATTACGCCTTTATTAAACCTAAATTCTATTAATTGAAATGAGTTTATTACAAAAAGCTATCGAACAAACATTGTACATTCTTGAAAAGGGAGGCATCATACTTTACCCTACTGACACCATTTGGGGAATTGGTTGCGATGCTACAAATGCTGGGGCGATAAATGAAATTTACAAATTAAAAAAAAGAGAAGAGAAAAAATCCATGATCATTTTGGTGGCTGAAAAGGATATGATAAAGAATTATGTTTCCAATCCATCACCAAAAATTCTATCCTATCTTTCTGTTCAGCAAAAGCCAACGACCGCGATTTTTAAAAATGCAATTAATTTACCGCATCAATTAATAAGTGAGGGCGGTTCTGTTGCGATAAGAATTGTAAATGATCCGTTTTGCCAGGAAATAATCAACCGATTAAAAAAGCCTTTGGTTTCAACTTCTGCAAATATTTCCGGAGAAATTTATCCTGCTAATTTTTCAAAAGTGTCGGATGAAATAAAAAACGGTGTGGACTTTATAGTTCCACACCGTCAGGATGAAATGAATTTATATTCGCCATCTTCCATCATAATGTTGAATGAAGAAGATGAAATTATAAACATCCGATAAGCAAATTTACAGTCCGATTCCCAGGCCTACCTGTATCGACTGTACCTTCCAGTTTTCTTTATCACCCACATTATCCAAATTGGTGAGTCCTCCTACATAACGTCCATACACTCTGAACTTCAATAAATTAAGTTGAATACCTCCAGCCAAAGAAAAGTTTCCTGATTTGAAAGCATCCTTCCCATTCTCCAAAAGATTTTTTGATTGGTCCAGGGTAACTCCAAACTGAGGACCCGCCTGGAAAGTAATGTATTTATTAAGGTTAACATTCAGCATTATGGGAATACTTAATTGGCGTAATTCAATTTTGCTTACATTATTAAATGCATAGATGTCGCTGAATTTTGACGACGTATCCAAATTTGTCTGATTAAATATTACCTCCGGTTGTATGGCAAATCTTTTCCCTAATGGAATAGTTACAAATCCACCGACCTGGTAGCCCAAGGTATATTGATCCTTAAATGACTGACCAGTCATTTTACCAAGATTGGCGCCAGCCTTAACTCCTATGGTAAACCCTTGTGAGAATGCAGAGAAACCTAAAAAGCTAAAAATAATAAGTAGTGAAAAAAATTTTGTTTTCATAATGAGACAATTTTAATAAATGAAATTTTCAATTTACATGCCAACATTAGATCAATTTTTGATTGAGGTTTAAAACTGAGCGTTAAAATATTTAAAAACTATTCAGTTTGATTTCCCTGCGGCATACCAGCATCAAAGACTGTATAATCCTGTTAAGGTTAAGCGAAGGGATTACACTTTAACGACAATTAACATACCTTTGCCGCCTAAATTTTATAAAATAAATGAATGCATTTGAAGGCTTAGGCCTAAATGAAAACCTTGTTAAAGCTGTTACTGATCTTGGTTTCACGGAACCAACCCCTATTCAATTAAAAGCGATTCCAATATTAATATCAGGCACCACAGACTTTGTTGGTCTTGCACAAACCGGTACCGGAAAGACCGCTGCTTTTGGTTTACCGTTGTTGCAATTAATAAATCCCGCAGACAGGCATCCGCAGGCTTTGATCGTGTGCCCAACCCGTGAACTGTGCTTACAAATTTGTAATGATCTACAGGAATTTAAAAAGTATTCCAAAAATATTGTGGCTGAGCCTGTGTATGGCGGCGCGTCCATAGTAATGCAGATCCGTGCGTTAAAGAAAGGAGCGCATATTGTTGTAGCTACGCCTGGCCGGTTGATAGATATGATTGAAAGAAAAGCTATTGATCTTGAAAAAGTAAAATATGTGGTGCTCGATGAAGCCGATGAAATGTTGAACATGGGCTTTAGGGATGATATAGATTTTGTATTAAAAAATACAGTTAACCGCGAAAGCACCTGGCTTTTTAGTGCCACGATGCCTGCTGCAGTAAAAACTATTTCTAAAAACTTTATGAAGAATCCGCAGGAAGTAACTGTCGGAAAAAAGAATACAGCGAACGAAAATATTGCCCATCAATATTTTGTAACTCCGCAACAATCGCGGTATGAAACATTGAAAAGAT
>JBDSHT010000135.1:0-11262 GCA_039918315.1 Ginsengibacter sp.
GAGAGGGAAGTACTTATGGTACCCGAGCAATAGAAGTGTATAATAATAAACTCACCAATACCACTTACACGTATGGTGGAAAAATTAAAAAGGGAGAGCAAACAGGTATGTCTTCTCTGGAGACAGCTGGAATTGCAATTCGCAATGGTGAAGCAGTTGTGTATAATAATGAAGTTAAAGGATATCGTTATGCAGTGGAATTGTCAAACTGGTATTTCGGAGGAACAACAAGGCCTTATCCTGTACTATATGGCCCCGGGTACTTAAGTGGGGTAAAATTTGGACCTGAACATCGTGGTGCTACAATGCACCAGGGGGATGGGGATGTATTTATTTGGAACAATAAAGTGAGTCCTTTTCTGGAAGATGAATGGAATGTTTTTCCTCCATTTTATAACGATGAACCAGTATGGTGGAAGGAAGGACGGGATTATCATCTGGAACCAAAACCGGGTTATAAACCATTTCCATATCCCTACCCATATCCTTTCAAAAAATAAAAATTGTATTTTAAAAGTTCGATTTTTTTTAGTATTTTAATATCAGAAACTTCCTATACCAATTCAATTTCAAAATTTGAAATTTAAAACTGCCACAGATGAACATGCGTTATTAGCGCGACTTGCCACAGGTGATGAAGCTGCTTTTAAATTATTATTCGATGAATATAGTCCAAGACTAATGCATTATATTTCCCGGTTTACGAAATGTAAAGAGGTAGCAGAAGAATTGGTTTTAGATGTTTTTATGAAGATATGGACGGGTAGAAATTTAATGAGTCAGGTGGAAAATTTTAATGCATTTATTTTTAAAATTGCCAGAAATAAATCAATTGACTTTTTACGTTCTGCTTCTAAAGATCCAAAATTAAAAGAACTGTTATGGCAGGAAATTCAGCTTGCTTCTTGCGAAGAAAGTGATGGACATTTATTGTTACATGAGTTTGAAAAAAAGGTTAGAGAAGTTATTTTCCTGCTCTCACCCCAACGCCAAAAGGTTTTTAATTTAAGCCGCAACGAGGGCCTTACTCATGACCAGATTGCGCGGATGTTGAATATTTCCAAATCCACAGTAAACATTCATTTGGTTGAATCAAGAAAATTTATAAAGCTCCATCTCTCGAAGTCAATCGACATTTCCTTACTTATATATTTTTTGGGGAAAATCTAATTTTTCTTTTAGTAGGAATAGATAGTCCATTCATTTCCTTCGTCCTTATATGGACGAGGCTTCAGTTTAATCGTAAATTTTTTATGTCAAAATTAGATACAAACAACTGGCAGTATTTGATTCAACAATATCTTGATAATAAAATTTCAAGAGAAGAATTTGAGTATTTGCTTAAAAATGTTGAAAGCCGCAATGATCTTTCTGATTTAATGCCGGTATTAAAAAATAAATGGGATGAATCATTTGAAATAAGTGCCGCAGATCGGATTAAATGGGACGCGAAATTTGACACTATGATGCAGGAATTTGCTACTAAAGAAAGTACTGAAATAAAATCAATTGGAGGTAGTCGCAAAAAGAAAGGTAGTCTCAAAAAAATTTACAGGCTGGCAGCGGCATCGATAATCCTCTTTATATTTTGTGGGGGGATTTACTTTTTGATCAATAATTTTAATAAACAAAAAAGGTCTGATCAAGTTTTGGCCAAAGTGGTTAAAGCCGATGTGCAGCCGGGATCTAATGGTGCTATACTGATATTGTCAGACGGGAAACAAATTGTTTTGGACAGCACTGGTAGTGGAACTCTTGCCATTGAAAACAATACCCATATCATAAAGAAAGAAGGTCAGGTTGCTTATGAATCCTCAGAAAAAATATCTGACGTACCGTTAGCTTTTAATACCATGATAACTCCGAGGGGAAAAGAATATCAACTCATTTTACCGGATGGAAGTAAGGTCTGGCTTAATGCTGCATCATCCATTACATTCCCCACTGCATTTACAGAAAAAGAAAGAAAAGTAAGCATAAGTGGTGAGGCATATTTCGAGGTGGTACACATCGATAAACACAATGGAAAAGGGACGGTTCCCTTTATAGTGACGATAAATTCTAACAATGGGGAAAGTACAGAAATAGAAGTATTAGGAACTCATTTTAATGTGAATGCTTATGACGATGAAATGGCACTGAAAACTACACTGCTAGAAGGTGCTGTAAGGGTAAACAAGAATTTGAAAACTACATTTCTGAATCCGGGGCAACAAGCCCAGGTATTTGATAATGGGGAAATAAAGTTGATTAAAAATGCCAATGTATCTGAGGCGGTAGCGTGGAAAAATGGAAGGTTTGATTGTAGCAATATGGATATAGAAATGATCATGCGTCAGGTGGCAAGATGGTATGATGTTGAAATTGAGTATGCATCAAAAATTAAAGAGCGATACACCGTAAATATGTTAAGAAATATACCAGTTTCTAATTTATTGAAATTTTTAGAATTGAGTGGAGGTGTAAGTTTTAAAATTGAAGGGAAAAAAATAACTGTAATGCAATAAAAAAGCTTTGAAATCATGGTTGGCTGACATAAAAAGCCGGGGACGATTCCAGCGTTCCCGGCGGATAATTGCCGGTTAATCAATTAATACAATCAGAGAAAGGACTATATAATTATTTAACCTAAACAGGACAAAAGTATGAAACAAAATTCTTTTTGCAGGCTGCTATTTATGGGCAAACCTCAAGTTAAATTCTGGAGAATTATGAAACTAAACACTATCCTTTTATTGGTTACCTGTTTACAGGTTAGTGCCAAAAACTACTCCCAGGTAGTTACTCTCGAGGTGAATAATACCACTTTGGAAAATGTTTTTAAAGAGGTTCAAAAGCAAACGGGCTACAACTTTGTTTACAATAACCGGGTTATAAGTAAAGCAAACCGGGTGGATGTAAAAGCTGTTCAGATGCCCGTGGATGAACTGCTGCGACAGTGTTTTGAAGGTCAACCATTGACTTATAAAATTTTTGAAAAAACAATAGTGGTTAAATCTAAAAAGGTGGAGGTTTCAGAAATTGAAGTTCCGGAAAAAGTATCTGCACCGCCCTCTATAACTATAAAAGGAAAAATATTGGATGGGGAAGGAAATGCCCTCCAGGGAGCATCCATAAAACTAAAAGGAACTCAAACCGGGGTTAGTTCAGATGCCCAGGGAAATTTTGAAATACAAGTACCTGATGCAGGAGGTGTTCTTGTAATATCTTATGTAGGATATGTAACACAGGAAATTAAAGCCACTTCAGCTTCAACAGTAAACATAGTTTTAAAAGCAGAACTAAAATCTGATGATGAGGTAGTGATTGTGGCTTTTGGTAAACAAAAAAAGGAAGCCGTAGTAGGTGCGGTAACTACCATTAATCCCAAAGAATTAAAAGTGCCTTCCAGTAACCTTACAACAGCGCTCGCCGGGAGGCTGGCGGGAGTAATTGCATATCAGCGAAGCGGTGAGCCGGGAAAAGATAATGCAGCATTTTTTATACGCGGTGTAACCACATTTGGTTATAAAAAAGAACCATTGATCCTGATAGATGGGGTGGAGGTAACTACTACCGATTTGGCTCGTCTTCAGCCTGATGACATAGCCAGTTTCTCCATTATGAAAGATGCTACTGCCACAGCGCTTTATGGAGCCCGTGGAGCAAACGGCGTGATACTAGTAAAAACCAAAGAGGGTGCCGAAGGAAAGGCTCAATATTTTGTAAGGTTTGAAAATTCAATGTCTTCCCCTACACGAAATATTGAATTAGCAGATCCTGTTACTTACATGAAACTTGGGAATGAAGCCGTGCTTACACGTGATCCGCTTGGAATTTTGACTTACACTCAGGAAAAAATTGATAATACTGTTTTGGGTAGCAATTCGGTGGTTTATCCATCCACAGACTGGATGAAACTTTTGTTTAAAAAACATACGATGAACCAACGGGCCAATGTGAATATTAGTGGCGGTGGTAAAGTAGCCCGTTATTATTTGTCAGGTACATTTAACCAGGATAACGGGATTCTTAATGTTCCCAAAGAAAGTAACTTCAACTCTAACATCAATTTAAAAACCTATTCTTTACGGTCAAACGTAAATATCAAGCTTAATAAGAACACAGCTATCAACGTAAAGCTGGAAGGAAGATTTGAAGATTACATTGGCCCGATGAATGGAGGTGCCGACGTGTATCAGAGTGTGATTCATACCGATCCTGTTCTTTTTCCTGCCTTCTATTTACCTGACTCTGCCCGTGCCTATACGAAGCATATCTTATTTGGGAATTATGATGTAGGACAATACAATAATCCTTATGCGCAAATGGTCCGAGGGTATAAAAATTATTCCGCATCTACCATTAATGCACAGGTGGAATTAGAACAAAAACTTTCCTTTATAACACAAGGCCTCAGTTTGAATGTGATGGCAAATACTATTCGCTACAGCTATTTTGATGTGTCCAGGTTTTACAATCCATTCTATTATAAACTTCAAAGTTATACTCCCGAACTTGGCTATTCTCTTTTTGAAATTAATCCAGCGGGCGGAACAGAATATTTGAGCTATCCATCCGGGGGAGGCGATAAAATAGTCTCCTCTTCTGTTTACCTGCAAGGGATTTTAAATTATCAAAGAACCTTTGCTCAAGAACATACTTTTAGTGGGGCGCTGGTGGTACAAATGCGTAATCAATTATCAGGAAATTTTAATTCCCTTCAGACTTCTTTACCTTCCAGAAATTTAGGTTTGTCTGGACGTACTACCTACACCTATTCCAACCGGTATAACGCTGAATTTAACTTTGGATACAATGGTTCAGAGAAATTCGCTGAAAAAAACAGGTTTGGATTTTTTCCATCTTTCGGTCTGAGTTGGAATGTGTCGAATGAATCTTTTTGGGAAAAATTATCTCCTGTTATAAATAAATTAAAATTAAGAGGCACTTATGGAATGGTAGGAAATGATGCTATAGGTGACGCTTCCGACCGCTTCTTCTACCTTTCACAGGTAAATATGGATAATGGGAGTAGAGGTGCCACTTTTGGAAGGGATTATAATTATAGCCGGTCCGGAGTATCTGTTGATAGGTACGCCAATTCAGATATTACCTGGGAAATAGCCTATATGAAAAATGCAGGTATCGAAATAGGATTGTTTAATAAAGTAAATATAGTTGCAGATTTTTTTAAACAACGTCGTACGAATATCCTTATGACCAGGGCCAGCATTCCTGCCAATGTGGGTTTGGGCAATGTTTTGCCAAGGGCTAACGTAGGTGAAGCAAAAAGTGAAGGATTTGAAGTTTCGGTTGATTATTCCACTACCATTAATAAAAACTGGTGGATACAAGGCAGGGGAAATTTTACGTATGCTAAAAGTGCTTTTGTAGTATATGAAGAGCCCCAGTATGATAAGGAATATTGGCTTTCCCATGTAGGAAATTCCTTATCCCAGCAGTGGGGTTTCATAGCAGAAAGAATGTTTGTTGATGATAAAGAAGTTGCTAATTCTCCTTTTCAAAATTATGGTAAATATAGCGGCGGCGATCTCAAATACATGGATGTTAATAATGATGGGCAGATCACTGATCTCGACCGTGTACCGATCGGCTTTCCAACAGACCCAGAAATGGTATTTGGCTTTGGCGTTTCGCTCGGTTACAAGGATTTTGATTTCTCATGTTTTTTGCAGGGCGTGGCCAAAGAATCTTTTTGGATTGATCCCGTTGCTACTTCCCCTTTCCAGGGACAAACACAATTACTAAAAGCGTATGCTGATAGTCATTGGTCAGCAGAAAACAGGGATATCTATGCATTATATCCTCAATTAAGTGCTACAATTAATAGCAATAATGCTCAGACAAGTACCTGGTGGATGCGGGATGGAAGTTTTCTGAGATTGAAGCAAGTTGAAATTGGTTATTCAATACCACAAAAAGTAATGAAAAAATGGCAAATGAATAACCTTAGATTTTATGTAAATGGTACCAACCTTTTTACCATCAGCAAGTTTAAGTTGTGGGATGTTGAGATGGCTGGAAATGGCCTTGGATACCCCATTCAACGTGTAATTAATGTTGGTTTTCACACCTCATTCTAATAAAATAAACTTTCAAAATAAAAAATTATGAGACTTATAAAATATATAATGCTGTTCTGCATAGTCGGCATATTTGGTTCCTGCAAAAAATACCTGGATATTATTCCGGATAATATTGCTACTCTGGATTATGCATTTAGAACCCGGTTCCAGGCAGAGAAATATTTATTTACCTGCTATTCCTATTTACCTAGGTTTGACCGGGTTTATTTTGATCCCTGGTATATTACCGGTGACGAAACTTTGCTTGCGTATCCTGGTTATAGTTCAATAGCTACAGGCGTTCAGAATGTTGTTGATCCTTACAGTAATATGTGGAGTAATGGTGATGAATCTTTGTTTAAAGCCATTAATACCTGTAATACATTTTTAGAGCAGGTGAAAAAAGTTCCTGACCTCCAAAACTATGAAATGGTAAGGTGGGTGGCTGAGGTTAAATTTTTAAAGGCATATTATCATTTCTATCTTTTAAGAATGTATGGTCCTATTCCAATCATGGATATAAATCTTCCGGTCTCTGTAAGCCCTGAAGATGCGCAGGTAAAGCGTCAGCCGGTTGATTCCTGTTTTAAATACATTGTAAACCTCATTGATGAAGCATCCGAAGGTCTTCCAAAAATAATTCAAAAGGGAGGTACTGAATTGGGAAGAATAACCCAGCCAATTGCTTTATCAATTAAGGCCCGAATACTTACTACCGCTGCAAGCCCTTTGTTTAATGGAAATCCTGATTACGCAGGTTTTAAAGACAAGCAGGGTATGCAATTATTTAATCCAACCTACGATCCTCAAAAATGGGTAATTGCCGCTAAGGCATGTAGAGATGCAATAGACTTATGCACGTCATCAGGATTGAAAATTTATCATTTTAATCCGCAAGTAAATATATACAATCTCTCACCTGAAATGCAGATAGAGATGGATATACGGAATGCAATGACGGAGAAATGGAATTCAGAAATTATCTGGGGAGATCCTAACGCACGCACTCAGGAATACCAGGAACGCTCAATAGTTTCTTATAACGAAGCGACTTTATATGAAAATTCATTTTTTCGGTCCGGCATTAATGTTCCTTTGAACATGGCAAAAATGTTTTATAGCAAAAATGGCGTACCCATTAATGAGGATAAGACTTTAGATTTTACGAATCCTGAAGCTTTAAGAACTGCTACAGAAGCAGAAAAATACAAAATTGAACCGGGATATGTTACCGCCAGGCTAAATTTTGACAGAGAACCCCGCTTCTATGCCGACCTTGGATTTGATGGAGGCAAATTGTATGGTGCAGGCAATTATGACCAGGACAATGCATGGCATCTGGAAGCGAGAAGAGGAGGGTATTCAAGTTATGACCCTGATGGATCAAAGAACAGTATAACAGGATATTATCCCAAAAAACCCATTAGTTTTTTAAGTTACATGGACCAGGGAAGTTATATGGAAATATATCCGTGGCCGGTAATGCGACTATCTGATCTCTACCTTTTATACGCTGAAGCCTTAAACGAGGCTAATGGCCCGTCTGCGGAAGTTTACAAATGGGTGAACATCATCCGGACAAGGGCTGGCATACCCGATATTGAGACTTCGTGGAACCAGTATTCTTTGTATCCTCAAAAATATGCAAACAAGGATGGATTGAGGGAAATCATTCATAAAGAACGCTTGATAGAATTTGCCTTCGAAGGCCGTCAATACTGGGACCTTACCCGGTGGAAGGAAGCTGAGAAGGTTTTGAATGAACCCATTGAAGGTTGGGACACCGACCAGGCAGATCCACAGTTTTATTACCGGACTATCATTCGCTATCCTCAAAAGTTTAAAAAGCGCGATTATTTCTGGCCTATCAAAGAATTTGATTTGATAGTAAACAAGAATTTAGTTCAAAACCCGGGTTGGTAACAGGTAAATTTTTAAATGCAAAAAAATGTCAGATATGATACAACAAAAATATATTCATCTAATTATTTGTTCCTTTTTATTGGTTTTATTTTCCTGCCATAAAGAGGTTAATGAACCGCTTCCTAATGACGGAAAGGTTCCGGCAATCATCTTTAATGTTCAGGTAAAAAGTTTGCCGGGCGGTGCCGAAATAACTTATTCGTTGCCGGATGATCAAAGCATAAGATATGTGGAAGCGGAATGGAAGACGAGCGACAATAAAATCCGGAATGTAAAATCTTCTGTGTATGGTAAATCAGTAGTACTCGAGGGATTTAGTGATGTAAACGAGCATGAAATAACCGTATATTCAGTTAGTAAGGGGGAAAAAAAATCGGCGCCTGTGATTGTAAAAATCAAACCCCTAACGCCACCTATTTTAAATGTATTCAAGTCGTTAAAAGTTACTCCCACTTTCGGCGGATGCTTTGTTTCCTTTGAAAACCCTGATGAGGCCAATGTGGTGATTGGAGTGATAACAACCGACTCTATCAGTCCTAATTTTATAACGGCATTTAATTTTTATACAAAGCTTAAAGAAGGAAACTTTGCTTCAAGAGGATATCAACCGGTGAAAAGAAAGTTTGGTTTTTTTGTCAGAGATCGGTGGGATAATTATTCTGACACACTTTTTCTTGATATAACACCGATATATGAAGAAAAGCTTGATAAATCGAAATTTGAGGAATATCAATTAATAGGCGATGTGAATGTTCACGATAATGATCGCGTATCTAATCTTTGGGATAATAGTACCAATGAAATTTTTCACTCCTGGATTGCAGGTGCGATGGGTCCCACCGAAATGCCCAACATTTCTTTTACGTTTAGTATGGGAGTGTCGGCTGTACTAAGCCGGTTTAAATTGTGGCAACGTTTTGAGGATGGAATGTACAATGCATTTGGCGGGGCTAATCCGAAGAAATTTGAAGTGTGGGGTACCAATAATGTACCCAATGCAGATGGTAGTTATTCTAATTGGCTAAAGTTAGCAGATTTTCAAATGAAGAAACCCTCAGGGTTACCTGACGGTAGTTTATCAAATGATGATATTGTTGCAGTGCGGGCCGGACAGGATTTTGAATTTCCTCCCGGAATTCCTAAAGTAAAATATTTAAGATTCCGAATTCAGGAAAATTGGGGAGGTTATAGATGGGTTTATATGTCAGAATTAACTTTTTGGGGGCAGGTACAATAGTAAAATACCTGAAGTATTTTTTATTAAATAATTATTTTAAATTAATGGATATGAAACTGAAACAAAGAACAGGATTTTTTTATGGCGTAATAGTAATGTCGTTCATACTGATTATCGCCTCCTGTAACAAAATGAACAGTACTTACTATGATTTTATAAAAAATGGTGAGCGCACTTATGCCGGTAAAGCTGATTCATTAAAAGCATTTGCAGGAAAAAACCGGTTACAATTAACCTGGTTATTAATAGCTGATCCTTCCATTAAAAAGTGTAAAATATTTTGGCAAGAGGGTGGTGTTCCGGATTCCATGGAAATTGTGGTGAATAGGACATCTGGCATAGATACCATCAATGCCATAGTAAACAATCTTGATGAGGGTACTTACACATTTTCAGTTTATACCTATGATAAGAATGGAAACAGATCCGTAGAATCCAATACAATAGGAACCGTCTTTGGCCCCGTTTATCAATCATCTCTATTTAACCGTTTGGTAAAAAATATTTCCTTAAGTAGTAATCCTGTAATTAATTGGTCCGGCCCGGGTAAAAATGCCGTGGGAACAGATTTGGATTTTACCAAGAATGATGGTGAGTTAGTTCATACGTACACCGCATCAAATAACGACCATACTACGCTTCCTGATTATAAATCATCATCCCCAATTATTTTCAGAACTAAATTTTTACCAACACCGAATGCAATAGATACTTTTTATTCAGATTGGGATACACTATCCTTAGATGTGGCAGTAATTAACGAACAGGAACTTGACAAGTCTAAATTTGTTGAGCATTATTTACCGGGCGATGCCAATGTGTATGGTGGAAATTGTTGCGGTTATGATGTTACCGGGGCTTTTGATTATGATAACACCTCCTATTTTCATACTATACAGGATGGGGATCGGGGCCATACCGTAATGCCAGGAATGACTTTTACATTCGATATGAAAGAATCGGCAAAACTTTCCCGATTTAAGTTGTGGCAGAGGTCTGATAATAATTTAGTTTACAGGAATGGGAATGTGAAAAAATTTGAAGTTTATGGATCCAACGAAATGCCTAACGCAAGTGGAAGCATGGCCGGTTGGACCAAATTGAATTCTTTTGAATTAATTAAACCTTCGGGATTAGGTTATGGTCAAACCAATGCAGAAGATATACAAAATGCTAAGGATGGTCATGAATTTATTTTTGATCTTCAAAAAGGAACCATTCCTGTAAGGTATATCCGTTTTAAAATACTGACTACCTGGAATCCTGATTTTGAATTCTTCTATATGAATGAAATGTCATTTTGGGGAGAAGTGCAATAGGTATTTTTTGGATTGTCTAAAAAATAGCCTCATCAAAACATCATTATTGCAAATTTCATTAGTCAGTATTGGACAGGGCAGATTAAATAAATCATTGTAAAAAGGGAAGATTTCTGGAATCGCTTTCTCTCTTTATCAGAATTGCCCTATCGGGTGTTGATTGCGGCTGATGGTGAGATAGATGAACTCCTGTTTTCGGTATAATCCGATTTTCAAAATATAATTAGACGGTAATGGCCAACTGATTGTGGAGATGATCATAGATGTGGACAACCTGTATATCCACTATAGTTTGATAATGGAGCGTGGGTTTTTATCCTTGTTACACAGCACCACTTACGGTTCCAAAAGATGCGTCGGGTTTGAAAGTAAATACTTGCTGAGATGGTAAACCAATAGGAAGGAAGATCACCATTACAATAGAGAAGTTAAAATAAAGACTGAATTATTTTTTTAAGATCGTGGAATAACAAAAAACAGCTACAGTTACATTTCGCATGGATTCAAGAAAAACTAATTAACGAGATATGAAAAAAACGATAATTATTTTAATTAGCATTTTATTTTCTTTACACGGGTCATTTGCAGGAACCTACTATGTTTCTAATACCGGAAGTGATGCAAACCCCGGCACCCTTTTATTACCCTGGAAAACAATGACCCATGCATCTTCATTGTCCAATGCAGGTGATACGATTTATGTAAAAGCAGGTGC
>JBDSHT010000136.1:0-9816 GCA_039918315.1 Ginsengibacter sp.
GAGAAAAAGCATTTATATGGTTGGATAAAAACCGATAGTTTATTAGAAATAGAAAGTGGAAAACCAGGGATCTTGTCTTACCGTGCAAAATGGGAGAATCAAAATAAAGAAGTTTTATTGGAAGAAAGAACCCGCTTTGAATTCTCTGGAAATAATCATAAACGCATCATTGACAGAGTAACAACTTTAACTGCAAGTCAGGATGTGCTTTTCAAAGATGCCAAGGATGGTTTGTTAGGGTTAAGACTTGCACAGGAATTACAAATACCAACAAGAGAAACACAAAAATTTAAAGATGATAAAGGAAATGAAACGATTGTAAAAGTTGGAGAAGGCCAGGTGGCAAACGGCAACTATCGTTCAAGCGAAGGCAAAACGGGCGATGATGTTTGGAGCACAAGAGCTGCCTGGTGCATGGCGTATGGGAAAATGAATAACGATTCAGTAAGTGTCGCAATAATTGATCATCCTCAAAATCCTAATTATCCAACTTACTGGCATACTCGCGGCTATGGCTTATTTGCAGCTAACCCGCTCGGTGAAAATATTTTTACAAATGGAAAACTTTCTAAGAACCTTCATCTTCAAAAAGGGCAATCAGTAACTTTTAAATACCGGCTAATTATTGATGAAAATAAACACACACTTAGTAAAAGTGAATTAGATAAAGAAGCAAAAAAATTTGCGAAAAAGTAAAATGGTTTATTGTAGTCCAATACATTGCTTCCATTTCTTTTTGGCCTCTGCATAAGTGCCATATCCTAAATAATTATCGGAGCTAACGTCCCCTCGTATTAATTGGTTTGCCAGGCAATTACTGCTATCGTCTGTTATAAATTTATTGCACAGATCTGTTATTAATAAAACTTCTTTCGGTTCCACAGCATCCATATCTAGCGCAAGTAAATTGAGCAAAGCTTGCTCAGGATTCGTTTCGTTTTTGAATGCAGCAGGTACTTCAAATCTCTTGGTTTCCTTATTGGAAACGGGGCTGTAGCACGGGTTTATCCTTACAAGAGAAGCATCTTTTTTTAACTCAGGATCAATAATAGAATATGCGATAAAGGTTGCGCTGTCTGGCGGATCACCCAAAATACTCGTTGCCATTTTCTTTATATCGCTCTTAAAAAGAAAAGAAGTATCCACATTTACGAGATCATTTTTTTTGTTCGCATCAATCACTAATTTGTCGTCCGGATCATCGGAATTTAATTTATCAGTGAGCAATACCTTACCTCCTGTCCCAGTGCCCAAAGAAAGAATGCAACAATCTTTTACGGGAGCGTTATTGGTAATGGCTTCTATCAAACCTGCAAGCACAGGGTTATTAAAACCGGCAATCGCACCATCCCAATACCACGCAGTTGAATTATAAATAGTGTCCCCAAAACCAGGCTTTGGCTTATGTACAAAAGAAGGAACCACCGCAGGAGAATCAAAATAATTTACCGGTGCATTGCTGGATGCATGGATTGCATTTGCGAGTGGGGTAGCGTAGAATTTTTTTGTAAACTTGTCCGTTTCGCTCACCCTATTTGATCGGAAGAAGCTGACTCTTTCTTTGAAATAATCAAAACCAACAATTACCAGTTGCAGACTTTCTTTTCCAATGATGGCTGGCAATTCGTCCAATGTGGTTTCAATAATTGGCTTTTTTATTTTTCCTTCTTTAAGTAAATGATCTGACGCTTTCAAAACTTCAGTTAACCCGGACAGTTTTCGTTTTGCACTATACTTTGGGCCAATTCCCAAACGATTGCGAAACAATGCAAGCAACACATTCATGTGCAAACTTTCGAAGAAAGATAATTTTGAAAAAACTTTTTTTCGTGAACTTTCATTTTCAAAAACATTGATCACTTCACTCAATTTCATGTCATTGCATAAGCATGCCAGCACAAGGCTTCCTCCAGAATTACTGATTACCATATCGAACTGTCTTAGTAATTCATGACCATTCATATCGCCGTAAATATCCTTTAATACCCGCGCCTGTATCATTGCCCATGAGCCGCCGCCATCAAGAGAAAGAATTTTGTAAGACATAGTTTTGATTTTAAGATTTTATGGTTGAACTTTTTGAATTTTCCGATAAGTATCGGGATTTAATGTCGGCTTCGATATCTCGTTTGTTTTTTTGAGAGTAGTGATTGCGTTGCTTAATATTAACCGGTCTTTTAAAATATAGACTTTGGTTTTAGCATCAGAATTATCGCCCTTGGTGTCAGTAGTTTTTGTAGTGTCTATTGCCGCTACAATTACATTGGGTGCTGCTGTTGCTGTATCCACGCCTGTTGCGGGAGCAGGAGAACTGATCTGTTTTACAAATTGTTTTAAAGCAATTACTTTCTCGGTCATTTCCTTGATATAAGAAATGTACATGTATCGTAAGCTGTCGTTGCATGGGTCATTATTGCTGGCAAGGAAATAGGCTTTCAAAGTATTTTCAAAAAAAATATTATCCTGGTCTAAATCATCTCTTAATTTTTGCGCATCATTTCGCACCTGTGTAGATACGGCATTTCCTCCTGAGGAATCAGAAACCAGTTTACCTAATACTCCTGTTGCAATACTGAAATTGGTAGAATAATCACGGATGATTACAGGGAAAATAGTACTGGGGTTTTTATATCTAAAGACGGTTTTATTGGCACAACTTACAGCTATCTGTTCATCTTGCTGTGCGGGAGAAATATTATTTCTTACTATAAAATAGACAAGGATTAAAACAATTACTAAACCACCAAAGGCAAAAAAATATTTCTTGTTCATAATTTATTAGAAGGGGATTAACGCCTTTACGGCTTTGTTTAAAATATCAATGGCAGCGTTGGCAGCCTTTTGCGCAACTGCTTTTGAAATGATAGCAATCACATGAAGTTCTGAATTCAGTAATAGCTTTTCGTCCACCAGGCGGCTTTGAAATTCCACTTCTGTTATCTGATTTTTAATCCTGAAATCAGCTAGAAGTTCAAGACGTGTTCTCCTGCCCTGGAAGAAATCATTCATAGCGGATTTTACTTCGGGCCAGTTTTCACCTACAGTTTGTTTGATAGCGCCCAGCATTTGGAACAGCGTTTCGTTGATATCAAATTTCATAATTAGTTTTTTAAAGATTTTTTAATTAGTAGGCTTAAATGCTTCACCCATCTGCATTCGCACGAGTTCATCGTGCATGTACATCCGGTTTAAAATAATATTTGCATCACTTATCTGATTATCTGTTTTATGTTGGCTTTTGTATTTCTGAAATTGTTTCAATGTATTTTCACAAATAGCAATTGAATTTTTATTTAATGGACGAACACGGTTTTTGTCGAGGAGTGATTGCAATTCTATTTCAATGTTGATATAAGAATTTATAAAATGAAAGTAAGCCCGATCGTTGTTTTTGTTTTTAGTAGTTTCCAGCATGGTGAGATAAAAGCTATCAACTATTTTTAAAGTATTATCGATTTGCGTAGCAATCGCTCCATCATAATTGGGTACAAGAGTTACCTTGCAACTGTTGGCAATAACTGCCAGAAACATACTTAAAATAATAATTCTCTTCTTCATTTTATTTCAAATTTTATTCGGGTAAGCAGCACTGATAGTCTATAATTAAACATAAACTTTCCCTTTTTTTAAATAAATTTCTCACGAGGATATCGCTTTTATTTTTTGACAAAAAATAAAGATTTCTTAGTAACCGTAATTCTGTTCGCTACAATTCTGTAACTGGGGCACGAAGTCTTTTAAAGGAATTGGAGGGCAAAACGAGGGTGATTTCCGGCAGGTAAAAGCGATGGCTTTAAATAAGGATTTTGGGGAAATAAAAATGTCCTTCTGAATTTGATTTCAAAAGAAATTTAAAACATGTTGATTTTACTGGTAGTTCGGGGGTAAGAATAAAAGTTGTAATTTTTTATTCCGCGTATAATATTAAAATTTGTTTTTGATTTCAACAAATCTTATTTCACAGGCTGTACGTTTTTACTCTTAATTTTTGAGCTATGCAAAAAGTTTTTGCAATCTTAATTGAGTAATTCTGTTTTGTTCTGCCGCCGCTATCGTCAATTCATCTTGAGGGCTGTTATTAATTCTTTGATGTAAAATCTCCAACATCTCTTTCGCTGATTTGCCGGTGGCAAAAACTATAAAAATATAGCCAAAGGTTTCTTCATATTCTTCATTGGCCTTTTTTAATTTGTCCATCATTTCCGGGGTGCTGTTTTGTACTCCGGCTTGTTCGCCTGAAGTCCATTCAGTAATGTTAGTGAATGTATGAATCATGGAATGGAAATCTCCAATTTTGGGATGGTGTTCAAATGCTTCCAGCCAATCGGCTGGATTGCAATCGTACCATTTTTCTTCTGCATATTCCAACAAATCAACAAGATCATTTACCGGCATAATTTCCAGCATATCCTTTACCCATGCATTGCTCCCGCAACAATTAAAAAGTAAATTCTTTTTGACTGCGATTTCCAGGTTGTCAAATTCAGATATAGTCATGATCTTTTTTTTCTCTAATAAATTTACAAATGAAATGAAGAGGCGGAGATTTTAAAAATAAAATTTTAGGTTGCATGTTTTTCTATTTCATTTGCCACCTGAATTATAAAACTATCCGCCACATCAATGGCTACTGCAATGTCTTCAACTTCCACATTTTCAAGAGGGCTATGGCTTATTCCTTTATAACATTTTACAAACAACATTGCTACAGGAGATACTTTGGAAATAGCAACCGCATCATGGCCTCCGCCACTCACCATTTTTACCACGTCAATATTTTTTCTTTTTATTGATTTGGATAAAATTGAAAGTAGATCTGCGTCGCAGTCGGAGGGTGCTGATTCCTGGACTAATTTCCATTCAAAATAAATTTTTCTTTTGTGGCAAATTGCTTCACACATTTTATTAATTGCTTCATATACTTTCGACAATGAAGATGCGTTGGAACTTCTAATATCAAGCGTACAAAACACACTTGCAGGTATGATATTACTTACCGGATTTTGCACATTAATTTTCCCGACGGTTGCTACCATATTTCTTTTTTCATGGCTTGCATATTCTTCAACGGCAACAATAAATTGTGCGGCAGCGCATAATGCATCTACCCGCATATTCATCGGCACAGTTCCCGCATGGCCTGATTCACCGCGAAAAATAATTTCAATTTTCTTTTGCCCCGCAATGGCGGTTACGATTCCGACTGGAATATTTTTTTCATACAAAACGGGCCCTTGCTCAGTGTGTATTTCCAGGTATCCCAGCCACTCTTCTTCAGGCATTTTATTACTTTCAATTTTGGCCGGATTAAAATTTAAAGCTTCTAATGCTTCCTTTAAAGAAATACCCTGGTCATCTTTTTGTTTTAATAATCGTTTATCAAAAGTGCCTGCAATCACGCTGCTTCCTACATAAGCCGCATGAAAGCGCGCACCTTCTTCCGTGCTGAAGGCTATTATTTCCAGGTGAAAAGGGAGGTTTATATTTTGTTCGATTATATTTTCAGCAATATCCAAACCTGATAAAATACCCATCACACCATCAAATTTTCCTGAATCAAGCGTAGTGTCAAAATGCGATGCGATCACAAATGTTTTCGCATTAAAATTCTTGCTGGCCAATTTCCCTCTTATATTTCCAATGTTATCCGTATGTGTAGCCAGGCCTGCCTCGTTCATCCATTCTACAATTTTTGCGCTACAATCTATGAATGACTTTGTGCCGAAAAGCCTGGTAAGTGAATTTTCTTCTTCACTGAATTTGGCGAGCTCATCTATTCTGCCAAGAATTTTATTCGCTCTGAATAAATAATTACTCATGTATTATATTATGGTGTTTCGTTTCGCAAGGACTTATAATAATAAGATCCATTTTCTACAAAAACCGAAGGTACATGAAGTGAATCAGCAAGCCATTTTTTTTGGTTTTAATTTTATTTAGGTCAATAAGATGCATCACTAATATCTCTGGAGCCCGCTTTCATTAGGCATTTTGGGCGTTTTTCTCTATATTCGTATTTATGAAATTTTTGCTCTCCTTTCTTTTAAGCCTTTGTTTATTGGTTGCTTCATTTCAGAGCAAAGGGGCAACAAGTGAGGATTGGCGAGTGCAGAATTCTATAGAGAAAAAATTGCCACCATCTAAAGCTGCGGATTTATCGAGTCATAATCCATATCATGATTTACTCATGATATTTCAGCAACGCAATTCAAGTGCTCAAATCCGGTTTGCCAACATCGATGGATATTTTAAAGTAGGAGAATTTTTAAGGCACTCACGTAATGCCAACGACTTCCAATTTAATACATCCTTTCCTTCTCATTTTCGGTCAATTGGTCTTTTATTGATCTTTCCCAAACATTATTTTTTATAGAAATTTTTCTATTTCTGTATTTCCATTATTCTCTTTTTTCTAAGGGGGGTAAATTTATTTTATAAAAAAACTATTTAGCCATGTCAACTATTATAACTTCCTTAATAATTATTGCACTTATTGTAGCAATCGTATTTGTTTTTAAAATGATCAATAAAATTCATTTAAAAAAAGTAAAAGATAAATTAATTTCCAGTCTTAGTCATGCCGGAACAAGACATGAGCTGTCGTTTACCAGCCAGGAGTTGTTGCGTGATAAAGTGATTGGTGTTGATGGTATTCACAGAAAGTTCGTGGTGGTGAATGAACAAGAGGAATGTATAATTGTAAATTTGGAAGAAGTGAAAAACTGTCGGTTTCAAAAAAATTATGGACAAGTACATTACGGAGATGGTACCAATCGACATGTAGAAAACCGGCTGGCAACTATCGGGCTCTTGTTTGAATATGAAAAAAATAATAAAATAGTTCCTGTCCATTTTTATGATCATAGTGTTTACTCATTTGCAGAAGCAGATGCATTGGAGGCAAAAGCAAGGGACTGGGAAATTATTCTTTCCAAGATGATTTCCTCACCACAAATGGCGAGGGCTTGATGTCTTGCAGGAACGTTTCTCTTTTAAAAGAAATCTAAGAAAGTTGCGTTTCAAATTAATAACGTTTCTTGTGCAGCGAAAATATATTTTTGCAAGTCATTGAACCGTATGTTCGCGAAAGCTTTCTATTTCATATTTGTATTTTTAATGTCGGTATTTGCGGTGCGTGCACAAACGTGTACTACACTTGGACAAAATCCTTCCACTGCATTTCCTGTTTGTGGTATCAGCACATTTTCACAAAGTACAATTCCTTATTGTGGTGGAAGAACTGTTCCCGGAGGTTGTCCTGCCAGTGAAGGATTGTCAGATACAAACCCTTTTTGGTACCGGTTTACCTGCTTTACCGCAGGCACTTTAGGCTTTGTAATCACTCCCATGGATTTAGCTGACGATTACGATTGGCAAATATTTGATATCACCGGGCACAATCCCGATGATGTTTATACTAATTCAACTTTATTTGTCTCCTGCAATTGGTCAGGGAACACAGGCATTACGGGCGCTTCGGCTGCTGGGAGTTCATTGATTAATTGTGCAGGTCCGGGCTATCCAACTTTTAGTTCTATGCCAACATTGAAAGTAGGTCATCAGTATTTATTATTGGTGAGTCATTTTACAAAATTTACACCCTCTCAACAAGGTTATGCATTAGAGTTTAAAGGAGGTACGGCAAGTATCACCGATCCGAAATTACCGGACCTCGGAAGTGTTACTACATCATGTGATGCTTCGCAAATATTTATCAAACTAAATAAGGAAATGAAGTGCGCCAGCCTGGCGGCGAATGGAACTGATTTCATTATTTCTTCGGCTACCGCCGGAATTATTTCTGCAACAGGAGCGAATTGTACCGCCTCATTTGACATGGATTCGTTGATTTTAAATTTAAATAATCCGCTTCCTCCCGGTGATTATACGGTTTCCATGAAAAAGGGAAGTGATGGAAACACGCTGATGGATAATTGCGGAAGAGCAATTTCTGAAGGCCGTTCACTTCCTTTTAAAGTGGTAACTCTTCTGCCAACTCCAATGGACAGCCTTGTGCCTGTGAAGTGCGCGCCCAATGTGCTTCAGTTGTATTTCAAAAAGAAAATTCTTTGCAATACCATCGCTGCTGATGGAAGTAATTTTGTGGTGTCAGGGCCATCTAATGTTACTGTGAAAGCTGCGGCAGGAGACTGTTCCGATGGTGGTTCCAATATTATAAATATTACTTTAGCCAATCCTGTCGTTCACGCCGGTACTTATAAAATTGTGTTGCAACCCGGTAGTCTGGGAAATACGATTATTGATGAATGTGGACAGGCAACACCCGCCGGATCTTCATTATTTTTTTCGGTGAAAGATACCGTCTCAGCAGATTTTAAATTTACTTTATCTCTTGGTTGCATTAGTGACACAATCAATTGTGTCCACGATGGGCGAAACGGAATTAATGATTGGAATTGGAAAATGGCAGACGCCGGAAACAGTAAACTACAAAGCCCCATGGCTACTTACAGCGTTTTCGGGACCAAGCAAATTTCGTTGATTGTTTCCAATGGCTTCTGTGCTGATACGATATCAAAATCTGTTTTATTGGACAATGAACTGAAAGCAGATTTTGAAACCAACAATATCATTTGCCCTGAAGATTCTGCGTTTTTTAAAAATAAAAGTATTGGTCAAATAATTTCTAACCAATGGATTTTTGGAAATGGAAATGTGAGAGATTTAAGTTCTCCTAACGGTGAAAAATATCCTCTGTTGGGTATTGAGAAAATTTATCCGGTGCAATTGATAGTTAGAAATGGAGGATGTGCTGATACGGCTGTTCAAAAAATTAAAGTTTTGAGTAGTTGCTATATTGCAGTCCCCAATGCCTTTACGCCCAACGGAGATGGACTCAATGATTTTTTATATCCCGTAAATGCATTTAAGGCGAAGCATCTGCAGTTTAAAGTTTACAACCGCTCGGGCCGATTGATTTATTCATCAAAGGAATGGACTCAAAAATGGGACGGCACTTACAAAGGTGATCCACAAGACTCCGGGATGTATGTGTGGACTCTTTCTTACACTCACCAGGATACTGGTAAAGACTTCTTTTTAAAAGGCTCCACGATGTTGATAAGGTAACGGATCGTGGCCTTCCGTTCAATGAACGGAAGAATTTTTAAACTGAAGTGTAATTCTTAAAAATCTAAATCGCTCCTGTCGGACAAAACTTTTCCGTAATCAATAGTGCCATTTGTATAGCTCACATAAGAATTGGCCTTTGCTTCAATACTCTGCTGATTTTTAACGTCGGCTGTGTGATTGTGGGTATTGATTCCAATCAGGAATAAAGCAGGAAGTAAAACTCCAACCATTAAGATTTGGAATGATTCCAGGAAACGTTTTGCGGTTTCTATCAAAGTACTTTCTTCGGTAAATTCTGCGATTTGGGTGTTGTTAATTGAAGTGTTCATTTTATTTAGTTTTAATTGTTTGTGTTAATTTGATATAGCAAAGATATGGACAAAACTATGTACTATGCAAAACATAGTACATAGATATGCATATTAGATAGATGAATGGTAGGATTTATATTTAAATGGTTGGGGTGTTTAAAGTTTAAGGAAGGGATGCTGAAAAAGGCCAGTCTCTAGGCATACCACCAGAGAACTAGTTGGACTGTCAGCCTAAATCGATTGTTGATATTTATACGAAGGTTCTAATCCCCGTGGAGGTATAGGCCTCTCTGAATTCTTTTGGGGTGCTGTCCTTTTTCTTTTTAAAGAGCCGGTTGAAGTTGGAAATATTATTAAATCCACATTTATAGGCTATTTCATTTATACTGTGTGTAGTGTCAATAAGCATTCG
>JBDSHT010000137.1:0-7291 GCA_039918315.1 Ginsengibacter sp.
GCCGCCATGCAGATTTATTAAAAAATGTTAGTGATGCCATCAAAGCTTTCCAGGACGATTTAAAATATTTACAGATTGAAGATCGTGTGATGGGAATGACATTTAGTGAATTTGGGCGACGCATCAAGAGCAATAGCAGCGTAGGAACAGACCATGGTGCTGCGGCTCCACTTATTGTTTTTGGAACCAATGCCATAAAGATGGTTCATGGAAAAAACCCTGATATTCCGGCCAGCGCAACAGTGAATGACAACATACCGATGCAATATGATTTCAGAAGCGTGTATGCATCTATGTTACAGGATTGGCTTTGTGTAAAACCGGAAGACATTCAGCAGATATTACTCAAAAATTTCCAGACAATACCACTCATAAAAACAAGTGCCTGCACACCAACTGTTCCCAACGATTCCGGTAAAAGCCTAATCAGCAATTATCCAAATCCATTCACTGATAGTACAACCATCACATTCACAACCAATGGCGGTCACACACTTATTCAGATCATGAATACATTGGGCCAGTTGATTGATACTCCTCTGGATCAAACCTATCCCACCGCCGGTACTTTCACGATACCCTGGTCCGGTGCAAAACTAAGATCAGGAATATATTATTGCAGATTACAAAATGGAAATGTGCAACAGGTAAAGGGAATGTTGAAAGTAAGATAAGCCTAACACGTGCGTGTAAACGAAAATAAAAATCATCAATGTTGTTGATGGTTCAATTACTTTTTCTTCCCAATAATTGTCCAGTCATCTTTACCATGACCTTTATCAATCCATTCGTCCATAAGTGCGGCGACAGCGGGTATCACAGTAAGTTTTACATTCTTCTCCTCTGCTTCTTTTAAAAAAAGACCTGTATCCTTCCTCGCCATTTCAAGACGCCATGAAGGGTCAGTAAAATCATCACCTGTCATACGTTTCAATCTTCCTGATACAGAACTACCGGGATTCCATTCAGCAAATAACTGAGTTAGTTCTTTGGTGGAAATACCCAATGAAGATGAAAAAGAAATGGTGTCAGTAAGTGCCCCATTGAAGCCTACTAAAAATAAATTTCCAGTCAACTTTATAGCGGCAGCTTTACCGACTTCTTCTCCAAAATTCAACAGCTTACCTGTCATGGCAGAAAGAGAAGTTTCCAGTTTTTTAATAACATCCTGGTCACCTGAAACCAGCATGTAGCCTGTACTCTCCAACGCATTTGACGGACCCATAAATACTGGAGCGTGCTGGTAATGAAAGCCTTTATTCCTCCACTCCTCTGTTCTTTTTTTTGCACCTTCCACAGAAGTTGTTGTATGATCAACTATAATAGTTCCGGGTTCAAATCCTGCCTCCGCTTGTGCCAATGCATCGTCCACATTTGCGTCATCTTTTAATGCGATATGAACGACATCCGCACTACGAACCGCATCCGCGATATTCTCAAATGCTTTCGCTCCACATTCTTCCAGGTCTTTTGCTTTGGATGCTGTACGGTTCCACACCTGCACCTTGTCTCCTTTGTTGATCATGGCTCTTACGAAACCGTTGCCTAATAATCCTATTCCCAGAAATGCTTTCATGGTTTTTGTTTTTGTTTATAAAGGTAGTGAAGGAGGAAAGAATGGAAAGGACAGGAACAGTTTTTTGTGTTTCATATCCATCATCTATAATTAATTGAGTTTTTTATACATGAGAGCGTTCTCGTGTATAAACAGTATGCATGAGCTGGGCTATCTAAATTTGAATAAATTAACCAAGTGCGAATTTTAAAACTAACCCGAATGTGCCGATGGTCATTGGGATTCTTTGGCATTGGAACAATAACTTTAAATTAATGTGCAGGATAAGCATGGCTAACGACCTTAAATTTCGTAAATTCGTTCAGTGAAAAAACAAACAATAAGAGGGCTGGATTTTATAATCGACAGGCTTACAAATTCGATTCTAAATACCATTTCGGGAGACAGTTTCCCTACTGAAATCAGCATGTTGTCAAAAGCTGACATTAAACAAATAACTAAGAAAAATGGGATACATAAAAGAACCAGAAGGTGTTGACTTTATTATTCAAAGCAAACCCTTGACAGATAAAGAAAGAAAAGAAATAAGTAAATTCATACAAGAATATAAAGCAAAAAATGCTGATAAAAAGTCTTTACGAAAATCAAGATCTTCTTCTTCAACACCAAAAACCTTAGCCTGAGAACTACCGGGGAAACTTTTTATATACCTGGACTAAAGGGTGTCAAGGGGGCGGAGTTCTATTTAAAATTTAGTAAATCATTTTACTCTTTTTTTAAATCGTTTTAATGTCTTTTCAAATGACTTATAATCCCATGTTACATCAAAATCATTCCATAATACTCTAATCTTATAGACTAAGTCATAATAAATTATAAAAGACAAGTCTCCATACTTGAAATATAAATTCCTCTCATTATTGCTACCTGGCTCAGACAAATACTTTTGATTTTCAACAGTAACATCTTTTAATTTATTTAAAACTGTAATAGCATCTTCGGTAGTTAAGTTTTTAAAAGCATAGGAAGTAAAAACTACTCCGGATTCATTCCACCTTGAACCGAAGAAACCTAAAACCAAGCCTTCTTTATTTTTATCTTCACTTTTGTAATAAACCGTAGTCAACTCGCCCGAATTGGCTGCAGTCAGAGATTCCATTTCAACTTTATTAACATTAACGGAATAATCTCCTAAAATTTCTGTTATTACAAAATTCTTAGACTTGAAGAGGCATTCATCTTTACTATATTCTTTTGCGAAAAGGCTTCTGTTAATAGAATATTGAGCGGTAGCCATGTTCGATAAAAGCAAGGCAAACAGCGTGAATTTAATTTGATAATTCATGTTAGGTAATTAAGATTTGTTCTTAAAATCTGAAAAATTATTTCTGAAAAAGATAAATAAAAGAGTTTAGGTTTTTATTCATTGAATTCTTTTGATAAACCGGATAATTCAAAAGAAATATGACAAGCTCCTATTTTCCGTTTTATTTCCGTCTCCATTTTCTTAAATTTTAAAAGGTCGGATTCAGTATAACGATATCCGAGTATTACTTTCTTGATAATTATAAAAGGATTAGTATCTACATGATTTTTAATTATTGAAATATCTGATATAATCGCAGTGGAAAAATTTGGGATCTTCTCCAATTCCCTTTCTACAGCAATTTTGTCAATATTATTTTCTGAAACGATAGGAATTCTGTATCCAAAGTAAGTTTCATTTTTTCGGTTTATAAGTAACTCAATAGAATTATTAGTAACATCCAAACTGTCCAAACCTCCTGAATTGCCTAATAAAAAACTTTTTAAAAATCTCACTTCATTTTCTATTTTAAAATGAGACTTTTTATGAAAAGCTAAAAACAAGGCAAGAGAATCAGGCATGCCCTTTTCTCCACTATAGTTTCTTTCCATTTCTAAAGTTGGATTGTTTCTCAAAAAATCTAAATGATCTTTTTGAAATTCCCTGAATTTATCAAGACAATTATTTTCATTCTCATAATACACCTTGCTTAAAAATGAATTTATCCAAAGTTCTTCATTAGGAAAAAATGAAAATACAATTCCTATTCCATAACCTTGGTTGCCGTATATTCTCCACATATCAAAAGATTCATTTTCTGGCAAATAATTACACATGGATAACGAAAAGACGTCTTTTTTTAATTGGTCAATGTTTTCTTTAGTAATCACTTCGCTCAGTTCATTTCCTGCAAAAAGTAATTCCATAGGATCATCATGATTACTGAATTGAGTGGCTAAAAAATAGCCATTGTTGATTATTTTAAAAAAAGTTTCCAACGAGGTAAAATGGATATATTTTTGATCTTTTACGTTCAGATAATAATCAGAACGTTTGTAAAAACTAAAGCTAGTAGGTAGTTTAATTTGCCCTTTAAAAGTTTTAGAATCATAACTAAGGCTTCCACTTTGATTCCCACTTCCTATTTTGAAATTTGGCTCAACTACTTCCTCCCAATACTTTTTTAATATTGGAGATAAATCGTCCAATTGTAATTTTTCTTTATCGTTTTTCATTATAATCTTTAAATTAGTAATTTGATTGTTTCGCTAATTAGTTAATTACTCTTTACGAAGCTAAAGTCCTTTCTTCAACTACATGCTTCTGGCGGAAACTTGGACGACGGAAGATTTAGTGCAATTTGCTAATTTGTTTAAAAGAAAATAAAGAAGAGTATTAGTACAATTAAAAAACTGCCAGAAGATACCCAAAATAAAGAGTTTAACACCCTACTATAAGTTTTTAATTTTCGGGAATTATTATTACGAGCAAATAATTTGTCTATTTCATTTTCGCTAAATCCGTATGCTTGTCTGACATTATCTTTAATGGTGTCGATGGCAAGTTTCAAACTTTCCTTGGTATAATGTGCCATACCAGCGTGACGATTTTTCATTTCATCAATTATCAATTGTTTGCCAGCTTCTGAACAAGATGGCCAACCCTGTAGTACAAATGTATAATCTAAATCAAAATCAATTTTTAAAGCGTTGACCATTTTTTTTACGTCTGTTTCATTTTTTAAACTATCCACATCAACACCCATTACATCTTCATTACTAAAAGCACCAACAAGATAATTTTCAATATTCTGATTAAGTCTTTGAAATAAATATATAGCATACCTAAACGCTATCCCCGATCCAACAGAAATGCATAACAATAAAAGTATTATTTTTAATAAGTAGTAAGGGAAAATTGTATCAAGATTCTTGAAATTAGAAATTATTAAAACTGTGGCCCCGCTTGAGTATCCTACAATCCAGGTAATAAATTTATCAAGGCTAGAGAAATTACTTTTAGAATTTTCAAAACTTCTTGGAAGATTGTCTCTGACAGTTTCAATTATTACATCATAAGGAGATTTCATTTGAAGAGTTTTATGCTGAATAAAAAGAATTCCTATACTGTGGATTCTATTGTGGAAAGTTCTGTAAAAATTTCAGAAATCCTTTGTATGCTTAAACATAAGCAAGATATAATGATATAAATAATTAGTTGAAACAACATTATGGTTTACTAACTTTTACGCACCATAAACATTAAATTTAAAGAATTGTAAAAAAACTTTCTCATGCGAAATTTAAACATTGCATATACTCTAATTATTTTGTTCTGTATTTTCGGAAATCAAAATATAATTTTAGCCCAGAATCTTCCAGTCATAATAACGGAATATTCTAGCTTGAATAATGGAATTATTGGAAAGGAAAACTATTCCTTTTCAATATCGAACGGAACGATTAGAATAACTGATATAGATTATAAAAGAAGTGAAAATTATGGCCCTTTAAAATATGGCACTAATGGTTTTGATGAAAATGGACTTTACTATGACTCCTATATGTCTGACATTTCAAAAGACTCTGAAGCGTGGATTAACGGAGAAAAACATCCGAGGACTTATAAATTTTTTTACGATGAAAAAAATGGCAATATTTTAATTATTACTGAAGTGAAAATAGATGAAAGCGGCAAACCAAAAGCAAAAATATTTTATACTTCACAAGGGTTTCTTTTCATCGAGGCACTCAAAAAGAAAAATAATTAAAGTTTAAATTCAACAACTTTTGATTTAGTAAAAAAATGCAGGTTCGCAAAAACAACTGGAAAATGCAACGAAGCAAATGCAGGAAATGCAGATGTCTTTTAATTTACAATACCTGCAACTGCAATCACAGATGCAGCAGGAAAACAGATCCTATACAGCGGTAAGTAATATCATGAAAACAAAACATGATACAGCAAAGAACAGTATTTCAAATGTGCGCTGATAACTGAAAGAGACTGTAAAATAAACTGTGTCAAAGTTCAAAAATGATTTCAGAACTTTAAAACACAGTTTAATTATGGAAAAGAAAAAAGAAGCCTTCGATTACGAAGCATTAAAAAAGAAGACCCTGGAGCAATTTCGCTCGGGCAAGGATTTGTTTAGTAAAGGAGGAGCATTTGCTCCGCTGCTAAAAGACTTTTTAGAAGCTGCTCTGCAGGCAGAGTTGGAAGAACACCTTGATCAGGAAGATCCTGAGTTAAACAACCGAAAAAACGGCTACAATACAAAATCCTTAAAAACGGGTGCCGGCACTTTCGAACTGGATACACCCCGGGACCGCAATGGTGATTTTTCACCAGAGATTGTTAAGAAGAGGGAGACAATCCTGGCTAATTCACTGGAATCAAAGATCATTGGCTTGTATGGCCACGGCATGAGTTTCAGGGATATTTCATCTCACATCAAAGACCTGTATGACACTGATATTTCTGCAGGTACTTTATCAGCCATTACTGACAAAATAATACCTCTGGTAAAAGAATGGCAGGTTCGTCCCCTGGAAGAAACTTACTGCATTGTTTGGCTTGATGGGATGCACTATAAAGTAAAGCAGGAAGGCCGCGTACAGAGCCGGTGTGTGTATAATATTTTAGGTATCACGACCGAAGGCAGAAAAGAAATTTTAGGCATCTATGTTAGCGAAAGTGAAGGTGCTAATTTTTGGTTAAGCGTGCTGACTGATTTACAAAACAGGGGCGTTAAAGATATTCTGATCGCCTGCATTGATAACCTGAAAGGCTTTGCTGAAGCGATTTCTACCGTTTTTGTGCAAACGGAAGTTCAAAGCTGTATTGTCCATCAGATACGTAATTCTTTAAAGTATGTAGCCAGTAAAGATCAGAAAATATTTATGGCAGATCTTAAGCCCGTTTATCAGGCAGTAAATAAAAGTGAGGCAGAAGAAAAACTGGAAGCGTTGAGTGAAAAATGGAATAAAAAATACCCTGTTGTAATCGAAAGCTGGAAACGCAACTGGGAGAAACTGACTACCTATTTTAAGTATCCGGCTGCCATTCGCAAACTGGTTTATACCACCAATACTATCGAAGGTTATCACCGCCAGATACGAAAAGTAACCAAGACAAAAGGCGCTTTTACCTCAGATATGGCTTTACTAAAACTGATGTACCTGGCCACAAAAAATATAGAAAAAAAGTGGACGATGCCGCTGGCAAACTGGAGCATTACCGTTTCGCAGTTGAGCATCATTTTTGGAGACAGACTCAAGCTCAGTATATGAAACTAAAAAAACCGATAACTTTGAGTGAGCAAGAACGATGCAATGGCGACACGATGTCAACATCTGTATTAAGAAATGGCCGGGCATCGAGCCCGACCATTTTTAGCAAGAACTTCGCTTCTGGCTCCATTCTGTCAATATCGAAAAATTATTTGACACAGTTTATTTTACACTCCC
>JBDSHT010000138.1:0-3651 GCA_039918315.1 Ginsengibacter sp.
AGCATGTCTTCAGCATCCATTGCTTCCATCACATCATGAGTAGGATTCAGTATTTGTATTTTTTCTACCTCATCGTGCCACCACACATCACGGCCCTGTGTCATTGTAATGGGATCCTTGGTGTGCTGTAAAACAAAAACTTTCTTTATCGTATCGTTGCCGTCAATGGCTTCATCCATTATATTTTTTAAATGAATCACTTTCGTGCTGCGATAAGCTCCATCCGCAGTAATTGCAAACGTACATTCTGAATCTGCGATACGATCCTTGATGCTTTTAGAAGAAAATCCGCCAAACACAATATTGTGAATGGCACCGATGCGGGCGCAAGCGAGCATTGCAATTGCGAGTTCAGGAACCATAGGCATATAGATGCAAATACGATCTCCTCTTTGTACATGATTCTCTTTTAATACATGCGCAAACTCAATTACTTTTTCTAATAATTCTTTATAGGTAAGAGTGCGGTTGGGTGCACTGGGCTCATTGGGTTCCCAAATAATTGCGGGAACATCCGGTTGTGTTTTGGCCCATCTGTCCAGGCAATTTTCAGTGATGTTTAATTTGCCTCCAATGAACCATTTTACATCTGGTTCTGTAAAATTCCATTCAAGTACCTTATCCCATTTTTTTCGCCATTCAAAGTTTTCTGCAATACCCGCCCAAAACTCTTCGGGCTGTTCAACACTTTTTTTATAAACCTCTTCGTATTCTTCAACTGATTTAATTTGATATGGGTATTGCATGGCTTTAATACTTTGTTTTGATTTTATTGAGTGACAAATATTGTTAGTTGTTCAATTTAGCAAAAATAAGTTGAATTCCTCTTTTGCGTTAACGGACACGTAATTTTTTATTTGTTCTTCTTATTACTACCTGGTTTTATTGCTTCGTAAATCGCATCCTGAATATTTCCCCTGATATTCATTTTTGATAATTTTAAATTAGTGCCTCCATCAGGGTTTACCCGGTTACTAAAAAACAAATACACCAGTTTATATTTTGGATCTACCCAAACGCCAATGCCGGTATAACCAGTGTGGCCAAATGCCAGGGGGGAAACCAATTTTGATGGATAAGGATCTTTGCTGGATGCAAGATCTTTTTCAGGTTTGTCAAAGCCAAGCCCACGCCTGCTTATAGAACTATTGTAAGCTGTAAATTGTTTTACGATTTTTGTTTTTAAATATCGATGTCCTTTGAAAGTTCCGTTATTAAGTAACATCTGTAAAATGGCAGCTAAATTTTCAGCACTGCTAAACAGTCCTGCATGTCCTGCTACGCCACCAAACATAGAGGAACCCGGATCATGCACATCTCCCAATAGATGTTGCAGTCTGAATGTTTTTTCGAATTCTGTTGGAGCGATTCGGTTGGTGTCAAAATTTTCGCGAGGTTTAAAACCAATAGCCCTAAGCCCCATCGGGATATAAAAATTTTGAGTAGCATATTCATCCAATGGCAAGCCACTTACTGATTCTACGATTTTTCCAAGGAAAATAAAATCGTTGTCACTATAAATATATTTTCCTGAAGGGCCCAGTTTGCTGTCCAGAATACGCTTATATAATGTATCCTGCCAATCGTTTCTCATGTATAAATTTTCTGCAACCCTGATACTGAACTGATGACTTTTTTGAGGTTGATAAATTGCAGGCAGTGGTTTGCCATCTGCATCCAATGTTTCTTTATAAAAAGGAATAAACGCTACCAAACCTGCCTGATGCAAAAGAATATTTTTGATAGTCAGATCTTTCTTGTTGCTGTTTCTAACCCAAGGCAGATAAGTTCCCAAAGTTTTATTAAGTTTTATTTTCCCTTCACCCACTAATTTCATTATGGATATAGTAGTTGCACAAACCTTTGTCACGGAAGCCATGTCATACATTGTGTTTAGCGTTACGTGCTGCGGAGTTTCATAATTGTATTTTCCGAAGGCCTTATCATAAAATATTTTACCGTCTCTTGCGGCAAGTACAATAGCTCCGGGATAGGCTCCGGCTTGTATTCCTGCTAAAGCAATTGAATCTATCGCTTGCAGTTTAGAAGCATCTACGCCCACTTCCTCCGGTGATACTTTAGGTAATTCATTGTAAGAATAGACACCACTTCCAAATTTATAATTGTCGCAAACCGTTACAGGCAATGTTCCAATTGCATTTAATTTTCCATAAAGAATATCAGCGGCAACATTCTGTGTGATGTCATCATCTTCATAACATGCTAACAAATTTTTGGCATCGCAAAAGTTTTTGAGTGCATAAGGATTTCCAAAAGTGAAAATGATGGTTTTATTATTTTCCTGTATTTGCTTTACGAGGTCCAATGCAAAATTACTAATGCCAAACTGGTTGGCAGGAAAACGACTGTAATTGTGAATCCCTATTACCACAGCTTTGTAGCGATTTTTAATAAGTTCTACGGTAGATAATATTCTTGATGCATCTTCTTTGTAATTAAAATAAAATGCATCGGCTCCATAATCTTCTTTCATTCTTTTGGAAAAAGTATTGTCTTCATCAATGCCAATTCCTACATAGACTACGTCGGTTTGTTTTTTATTATTTAATGTAAGCGGGAAAAATTCTTTGTCTGTTTTGTTTAAAAGTGTAATCGCATTTTCCGCAATCATAGTATTCATTGCGTCCACACCGTTGTTCAGATCGTGAGTGATATTTTCAGTATCAATAGGTTTTAGATTAGCCAGACCATATTCATATTTATACAGAAGTACTTTTTTACATTTTGAATAAATGTCATCCCAGGTTAACTGATTGTTATTTATCGCTTCTTTTATTTTCTCAATACTACTATCCACATCTTCCGGCAAACAAAGCATGTCATTCCCCGCAATTAAAGACTGGGCGGATATTTGACCTCCGGGAAAAAATTTGGCAACACCTTTCATTTCCAGTGCATCTGTGAACGTTAGTCCATCGAAATGAAATTTCTCACGCAATAATCCAGTCACATTTTTTTTGGATAAGGAGGTTGCAGTATTTTTTGCACTGTCAATAACCGGTATATAAAGATGTGCTACCATAATACTTCCAACACCTGCATTTATCATGCGTTTAAAAGGATAAAACTCCAATGAATCCAACTCTTCCATTGTCTTGTTTATAACAGGAAGATCCAAATGTGAATCCACTGAAACATCACCATGTCCCGGAAAATGTTTAGCGCTTGCCAGCACTCCGTTATCCTGCATACCCTTCATGTAAGCAACTCCATAGCTGGCTACTTTATATTTATTTTCTCCAAATGAACGATCATTGATTACCGGGTTATTTGGGTTGTTATTGATATCAACAACAGGGGCATAATTTACTTGTATCCCAATTCTTTTGCATTGTTCAGCGACCAATTTTCCATAGGCGTATATCAGACCAGAATCGCTTGTAGCACCCAACATCATTTGATGCCTCAATGGTTTTACACTATCCATGCGCATACCAACTCCCCATTCGCCATCAATGCAAACCATCAATGGAGTTTGCGCAATGCTTTGAAAATGGTTAATAAAATTAGCTTGCTTTACAGGGCTACCCTGGAATAACAAAATACCTCCAATGTTATATTTTTTAATTGCATCACTTATTAATGAGTCATAATAAATTGCCCCGTTTTTTGAAAAACTGCTTTCGCGAA
>JBDSHT010000139.1:0-6904 GCA_039918315.1 Ginsengibacter sp.
GTAGGGGCGTTTCCGCTCCAGGTAATTGAAGCATCTGTGATGGTGCCATCTGCATTTACGGTAACATTCCCGATGGTGGCATCACCTTTCAAAAATGAATTCAATCTTGAATACGCAACCGATGAATTGTCCAGTACGCTGGCTCCTTTGTAAGTAGCAGGAGATGAGTTATAGGGGAACGGTACAAAATAGGTTGTTCTGCGCGGATCTGCATTCGAGTTCATTAGATCTACAATAAACCGATTTGGAAAAAATGAATTTCTAAATTGTCCTCCCTCGATACTGGTATTGGGATTTTGCCGAGCCGCCTCTGACAGAAAGTTCATTTCAAAATTATCGGCATTAGAAGTAAAGAATGGCACGCCGCTGTTTACTAATGTAGTAATTTGACTGGTTGCAAATGCCGGATCTTTTTTAGAATAATGGATATAAATCCGAAGCTTAAGTGTATTGGCAAATTTGATCCAGTTTGTTTTTACATCACTCCACTTTCCGGGATAAATGGTAGTGTTTTGGTTAGGTTCATAAACAGAAGTTGGTTCATTTAAATTGACAATTGCACTATCAATTGTTTTAATGAGATCCTTATAAATCATTTCATCGTCATCATATTTTGGATATAGGTTTTGGCCAAATTGTGTGGCTTCGGTGTAGGGGACATCGCCCCATGCATCAACGATCAATTGATAGACATAAGCTTTCAAAATCCTTGCTACGCCTGCGTAATGTGGGCTCTTTTCGTTTTCTGCCTGCGGGATAATCTTCGCTATATCTGCCAGTATGGTAGCATACAGAGTACTCCACTGATTATTCACATCTGAATTGGTGATAAAGTACCTTTCGTAATCTACAAACGTCCTTGATGTGTTAGTAGTTTGACCGGAAAACTGTTGTACAATTAAATTTCCGTACCGGTGTAAATCGCTTGCCCCAAGGTATCCCACGTTAACAGTGATTGAAGGAAGTATGTTGGCAATAGGTGCCTGCTTTACATTAGAGGGGTCATCATTTACATCAAAGAATTTTTCGCATGAACTAAAAAAGAGTCCACTAATTAAAATGCCTATGATTATTTTTTTATTAAGTTTCATTAGTTTTTAATTTAAGAATTACACAGAATTGTCATTAAAAAGTTGCCTTTATTGTTGCCCCTAAAGTGCGTGGCACAGGCTGAATTCCAAATTCCAATCCGCGGGCATTGCTAATGCCTAATACATTTTGTTCGGGATCCAGGTGAGGGAAGTTAGGCGCATAAGTAAACAGATTGCGACCATAAATCGAAAACTCGAGCCTGCTGATAAATTTAGTTTTGCTCAGCATTTTTTTGTCGAATGTGTAGGTTAAACTTACCTCTCTCAGTTTTAAGAAGGATGCGTCTAGCACGTAACCTTCCCAGGCAGAATATTTACCGGATAATCCCCAATAATCCTGTGCACTCACATACGTTTTGTTAGGGGTGCCATCTTCATAAACTCCTTCAAATAAATAGGGTGTAGAGATGGTGCCGTCTTTGTTGAACCTGTCAAATTCAGCAGTTTCTTTTGCCACTCCATTGATTCTTAAATCACCGACGGTGCGGGATAAAAGATCACCACCTTGTTTAAGATCCAACAGGAAATAGAGACTTAGATTTTTATATTTTAAATTGTTAGAAAATCCTGCAGTGTACTTAGCATTTGGGTTTCCACTTTGGCCTACGGAACTCGCAACTTGTGGAAGTCCGTTGGCTTTTATGATCATCTGGCCTTTGTCATTTCTTTTGTATTGACTGGAATAGATTAGACCATATTGCTGACCTGCGACAGCCTGTATATTCGGGGAAGTAAATCCACCTAAAGAGATCAGGCTTACACCAGGCGCTAATTCTTTTACGATAGATTTAAAGCTGGTGAAATTCAGCGAAGATTCCCATGTGAAATTATTGTTCTTTATAGGTGTGCCACTGAGAAGAAATTCAATCCCTTTGGTAGAAAGCTTTCCGGCATTTTTAATCAAACTTGAAAAACCGGAACTCGTTGGCACAGGAACTGCAAATATCAAATCTCTTGAATCTCTTTTATACACTGACAGATCTAACGACATCCTGTAGTTGAAAAAAGAAAGTTCAGTTCCTAATTCGATTTCCCTTGTAAATTCAGGCTTTATGTTTTCATTACCTGCACTGTTAAAATAAGTGTAACCTGCTAAACCATTAAAAGGGAAATTAACTGCCGTAGATCCAAAGCCATCAGCAGCACCTGCTGTACCATAATAAGTGCTTGTAGAAAACGCAGGAGCTCCCTTACCAACTTCACCGACGTTAGCCCTTATTTTAGCCGAGCTTAAAAAATTACTCTGTAAGGATGGGATTGCTTCTGTGGCCACAAAACTCAATGCAATAGCGGGATAGAAGATTGACCTGTTCACTTTTGATAGAGTAGAAGAGAAGTCATTTCTCGCTTTAATGTTCAGATTTAAATAAGATTTATAATCAATAGAAAGATCTCCAAAAAGGCCGATCAATCTTGTTTTCTCATATCCGTCAGAGCTACTGAAAGAAGTAAAATTTTTAAGATTTGCAAAGCCAGGAATCGTTATGGAAAGCCCTGTAGTATTTACAAATTTGCTATAGTTAGAAATGATCTCATTTCCGACAGTAGCAGATACATTAAATTCACCGACTTTTTTATTGCCCGATAAAGTAAAATAGGTATTCAGATTACGGGTCAGGTTTTGATTTTCAACAAGGCCACCCTTGCCTGCAGATGCGGTGTTTGCATTACTTCTTACGCCCTGGTCATCGAATCCTGATGAATTATTATTAAATGCATCAACACCTATTTTCAGGTCAGCCTGTAGCCAGGATGTGAAGGCATAATTCAAATTAATATTTCCATAAAACCTGTTGGATTCCAAATCCCTCCGAATATGCTCCATCGACCAATAAGGATTTTCTTCAGAACTGGAATACCATATTTGCTTGCCTTGTGAATCTACAGAAGGTAGTCCTGTTACGTCATAACTTCTTGGAGCATAAATCGCGCGCCACAATGGATTGGCACCCTGGTTACCCGCCTGTGTTCTGTTTGAGCGGTTATTCACATAAGAAAATGAAGTATTTACTTTAAACTTGTCAGTAATTTTTGCACCGGCATTTACAGAGAAATTATTTCTAAGCATTTTGTTATTAGGAACCAATGCTGTTTGATAATTGTTGCCATAAGAAATGCGGTAATTATATTTTTCGTTAGCTCCCGAAAAACTAAGGGTGTTATCAAACATTTTAGAATGAGTCAGGATGTCTCTTGTATTATCGGGATAAGCCTGGAGAGTTACTTCATCCCCGAGAATATTTTTTACTTTCTGTCCTGCAATGCGTGGCCCCCATGAAGTAGCTCTGGCGATCCATCTATTAGGGTCAGTGGCATCACCATAAATTCCTTTGGTTCCCTGGGCATATTCATTTTGATAGTCGGGAAAACGATTGATAGTACCCACTGCATTATTAGAGGTAATTGATACCAGCGACTTCCCCATCTTACCTTTTTTGGTAGTAATTAAAATTACACCCGAAGCCGCCCTGGAACCGTATAGTACAGTAGCCGCAGCTCCTTTCAAAACACTCATACTTTCTATATCTTCAGGGTTTACATCAGAAACCCTGCTTGAATTGGCAACACCGGAATTCACAGAATTTCCTCCTCCACCATTGTCAATCGGAACTCCATCTATCACATACAAAGGTTGATTGCTGCGGGTGATACTTGAAAACCCCCTGATGGTTACGTTTGAGCTGGAAAACCCTCCACCCGAGCCTGAAACTTGCACCCCGGCTACTTTCCCCGCCAATGCATTCGTAACGTCCGGAGTTGGGGCGTTTGTTAATTCTTCACCAGATACTCTACTAACTCCATACCCAAGTGTTTTTTTATCTCTTTGAATTCCGAAGGAAGTAACCACCACTTCCTGCATGGCTTTAGAATCTTCAACCAGTTGAACATTTACAGTTTTTTGATTTTTTAAATTAATCTCCTTGCTTACGAAACTTATGTACGTAAATACCAACACACTGTTTGCCGGAACATCGATAGAATATTCTCCATTGGCATCCGTTGAAGTTCCGTTCTTAGATCCTTTTACGGTTACACTTACACCGGTCAATGGATCGCCCATGGAATTGGTGACACGGCCCTGCACTATATTGGCAAGCAAGGTTACGGATTCAATTCCTGAAGTGCCATTCACGATACCTTTTGCTGGCTTTGCCTGCATGATTAATATCTGGTTATTTACCTGCCGGTAGGTGAGTGATGTTTTCGATAAAATCGCAATTAAAAAATCTTCCACGCTTTGTTTGGATGATTTTACCATCAGGTTGCGGATATTTTTTACATCTTCACTCCGGTACATCAGGCGAAATGGACTTTGCACTTCTATCTTATGAAATGCCTGGATTAAAGTTTCATTGTTTAATCCAATGTTGATGTCCACCTCATCTATTGACTGGCTTTTGAGGGGCGATGCAAACAACAACTGTGCAGCGGTTGCTATCAGTAGAGTAGTAGTAACTATTCCGATCCGCATAGTTTTTTTAATGATTGATTTATTAATTAACAGACAGTTTTTGACTGACTTGCTGAAAAGGGAATAGGCCTTTCCAGAATCTACAGAAAGATTCATAATTTTGACTTGTTTTAAGTTAATAATGAAGCCGCTCACGCGGAGAAAATTTAAAACATGTAATGCGCCGGGATCAAGCGGTACACTACAATTAATGCCTCTGAAAGGAAAATTTCAGAGGTATTTTTTTTATGTTTTAATCCGGTCCGGGAATTACATTGAAGAAATTCCCAAAAGCACAGTAGCATAAATTTGGCATGTTGTGAATTTTATTTATTTCTAATTTCTATTGTAGATTTTTCTTTATCGTATTGATATTCTAATCCGTTGAAAACACAAATACTTTTTAAAATTTGTTCAAGGTTTTCGTTCCTTGGAAATGTAGCTGTAAACCTTTGAGAACGCGTAAGTTCACTATCGATATTTATAGTTACATGATAACGCTCGCCCAATAATTCCGCAGCTTCTGCCAGTGTTAAGTTGTCACATAGGAGATCCTGATTTTTCCAGTCTAGTAATTTTTCACTATCTACCGTCCGCGTTACCAATTTTGTTTTCACCGTGCAATAAGTAATTTGTTGATCGCGGGTTAAAACTCCGAGAACCTTTTTCTTTTCAAGATCGACTACTTTTACTTTTCCACGTGTTACTGTTACTGTTATATCCGATTCACCTTCCATTGCTTTAATGTTAAATGCCGTGCCTAACACTATTGTTTCTACTTTGCCTGAGTGCACAATGAATGGCTTGGTATTATTATGTTTAATATCGAAATAGGCTTGCCCAACAAGGTAAACTTCACGGGTTGTCAACTCGTCAAAGGAAGAAGGATAATTAAGTCTGCTCCCGGGACTTAATATTACTTTGCTTCCATCCGGAAGAAAAATTATCCGGTTTTCCTGCTTTTGAATTACCACGTTATTTTCTTCCATAGGTTTTTTAGAGTCGATGGAAAAGTAAACGATGCTGCTGATTATTATTAGAATGGCAACCGATGCGGCGGCCCACTTTACAAAACTTCTATTCATAAATCTTACAGGTGCCTTTTTGGAGCCATCAATTAAAACATGCTCCCATATTGAATTCTGGATGCTATTTTTTAAATTTTGTTTTTCTTCTGAATCCATGGTCTGCATTACATCAGGTTCATTTTGAAAAAGATCGAAATACTTAATTAAAAACTGTTGCTCCTCAAAAGTCAAATTTCCGTGTTGGTACTTTTTGAACAACTTTATAAAATAGTGTTTATCCATATTGAGTCAGGAGCTTTACTTAGCTGGTTATATATATGACCCAAAAAGCTGAGAAAGTCCCATCGGAGAGGAAAGATTTTTTTATAAAGGAAATTGATTGAATAAAAAATGATGGAAGGAAGAAAAAGATTTCCAGGTATTAAAAGGCAATGTGCGGTTAAAAAAAAACAGGATTACCTATTTATCTTTTATGAAAAAATATACAAGCCATAAAACGGAAAGAATGCGTAATAAGGAAACTCTTAAAGTATCAACCGCTTTGCCCAGTTGGTTTTGAACTGTTTTAAGTTTGATACCTAAATGTTCTGCAATATCCCTGGTGCGCAAGTCATCCTGGTAACGCAGGCGAAAAATTTCCTGTCGTTTGGGAGGCAGGGATTGAACCAGCGCCTCATAAGATTTGCAAAATTCTTTCCACAATAAATTAGAATCTGCTTTTGCGGATTCTTTCGGCACTTTTTCTAAAATATCAAAATATGGATTGTAATGTTTTTGGCGGCTAACTAGTTTAATCACTTTATTTCTGATGGCAATATTTAAGTAGGCTGGCAAATTTTGAATGTGAATCGTTTCCCTGTTGATCCAGATAGAAGTGAATATTTCCTGTACAATATCCTTAGAGTCATCATGACTTTTCAGGCGTTTAAAAGCGTCTGAATAAGCATTCTGCCAGTATTTTTCAAACAATGTTTCAAATGCTGTTGTACTTCCCTGGGCTATTTGTTGAAGTAATAAACTATCGCAGCTTTGGGTTGGTCCTTGATGATTCATCAACTCAAATGTATAGAATTTTTAAGGTCAAAAAAAATTAAAGTATTAACTTTTTAGAAAAATCAAGTCCTGGTTAATACGACTTTCAGTTTAAATTGTGTTAGAATTGTAGCAGGATTTTTAATCAATTCTTTTGCTTTTTTATCGCTAAGAAATAATAAAATTTTTCCTGTTTTTTTGTACTTATTCTATTTCATCTCGCTCTCTCACTACTATAAGATCAATGATATTTACAGTGATTGGAATTGTGCCGACCTGCACAATTGCTTTTTTGCCACGCA
>JBDSHT010000140.1:0-7606 GCA_039918315.1 Ginsengibacter sp.
TAATGTTACGCATTTCTTTATTTTTAAAAATGATGGAATATTCGTTTACTTATAAACGTTAGCTCTTACAGGATTTTTTTACATCCTTTCATTTAGATGTTTAATACTTCTTGATTCCATAAAATGAAATAAGTAACCTTTGCTTTTTCATTTTGTTTTGATTAACTGTAAAATAAAACTCGCAACAAGTTTCTCCCATGGATTGGCTTTTATAGAACTCGTAAATAGATTTTCTTTCAAAATATTTGGCTTACCATTTGGTGAATAAATTGCGTATAGATTTTTTTTATTTTAAAACAGTAAATTGTGAGTTATGAAAATAGCAATTATTAATGGACCTAATCTAAACCTGATTGGAACAAGAGAAACCAATGTTTATGGATCAGAGACTTTTGAACATTACTTTAATAAACTCAGAAAAAAATATGAGTCAGTAGATTTTGATTATTTCCAAAGTAATGTGGAAGGTGAACTAATAAATGAAATTCAAAGTGCTGCCTTAAAGATGGACGGTATTATCTTAAATGCAGGCGCTTATACACACACTTCCATTGCCATTGGCGATGCTATTGCAGCAATTAAAATTCCGGTTGTTGAAGTACATATATCCAACATCGAAGCACGCGAAGAGTTTAGAAAATATTCTCACATTTCTTCCAATTGTGCAGGTACTATATTTGGATTTGGTCTGAAGGGTTATGCTTTGGCCGTAGAATCTTTTTTGTAAAAGGATGACTGTAGTTCAAAAGTTTTGTCAATTAAATTGCAATTATTGAAACGAGGTTAACAAAACTTCTTCACCAGGCTTTTGATGGTTTTTTTATAGGCCTCAAGTTCTGCATATTGATCCTGTATGAAATGATTGTCTTCGATCCGTCCAATGACGGAATCCATCTCTGCCTGCGTTTCATACACCATTTTTCTAAATGGATTGTTGTAATCTTTTTCTCTTGATTGGTAAATGAATTTGCTGATCCATGTTTTAGTAACTACACTTCTTTGTAAAAACGATTTGAATAATTCAGGTGTGAATTGCCTTGACGTGATATTTTCAATTTCAAAAAGTGAAGTATATGCGTGTATCAATTTATTTTTTTCATACTCATCTCCAGCCTCACTGTAGAAATCATGCACCTGCTGCCATGAACTTATTTTATCAGATTTAATTTTATTTTTTAATTTTTCGACATCAGCCGAAGGCATTAATTGTCCGCCAATATTTTTCCATTCGCTTCTACTGAGTTTTGCGGGAATACTTTTTTTTAACTCACCAAATGTTTTAAATGAGTTCCTGTTTATATGCTCTACCAATTGTACCGTTCCGTAATAAGCAATTAGTTCTTTGAAAAGTTCGATTGACCTTTGTACTTTAATTACTTCAGTAATCCTATGGCTGTTTTCAACTCCTTTAATTTCACTATTTCCATCGTCATTAATTTTCAAAGCGGACAATTCCTTTACAGTAGAAAACATTTCGTTGATGGTATCTGGGGCCAGAAATCCATATTCAATCTTCTGTATTTTTTCAGAACGTTGATCGCGATCTTCAAATTTCCATGAGTTGCGTGCGAGTGCATACATGTTGTACATAAACCAATATCCCGGCATGATTACCAGTTTATCATTAGACACATCATTGCTCAAAAGGCTGAAAGGAAAACGGAGATTAATTTCGTAAGGAAAGTCTCCTTTTGATAAAATAGTGAACGATGCAAATTTTGAATTGTGTTTTAAACTTACACACAGGCCCGGCCAAAAGCCGCGCCCGGCAATGATTTCGCCATCGGCACCCCGACTGTTATGATTACTGCCGATGGTAGCTCCCGCAGCAATATTGCTTTGTCCCATCACCATCGATGCACATAAAAATGAATTATTGTGATGTTGCTCATGCCCCGGAAAAATGAGGGTGTTTAAAACCTCACAGCATGAAATAGTAGAATTATTTCCTAAATAAGAATTGATTAACCTGGCCCCATATTTTAATTGCGAATGGGCAGCCATCACAAACCGGACAGCCTTCACTCCGTAAAATATTCGACATCCATAACCTACAATTCCATTTACTAATTCGCAACCTTCTCCAATTTGAGAGTTTCTACCAGGATCGCTATTGATGGTCAGATTCTTTAATTTATTAGCACCTTTTATATAGGCATCACTTCCAATCATTACATCCTTTACAATGTCGCAATCTTTCAGCACACAACGATCGCCGATAGTACCATAATAGCCACGTTTACTGTCAAATTCCTTTGTGGTAAAATCCTTAAATCTCTCAAGCAGTAAAGAATCTTCAGGATTATTGCTCCAAAGAAATGCATCGCCGGCCAGCATCGTATTAAACGGAATAATTGGACGACCTCCATTCTCATTGCGCACTTCTATCCAAACACGGGTACTTTCATTTTCACCATCTTTTAAAATTCCGTTTCCAAACTTTGCATAATTAGTAGTAGCTAATTCATTGACATTAGCAATCATTACTTCATTGCCAATAATATAATGACTTAAATAATTTGCATGATCAATGCAAATATTATCTCCAAAATCACAACTGATAATGGTGCTATTATAAATTCCTACGGGCATTCGCAGGTTATGAAATTCAAGATAGTATGCCTCTAATTTACCAATGCGAACGAGGCCGTAGAATTTATTATTTTTTACCAAAACAGGATCAAAAATTCCTGAAACAAAAACCCTTCCCCAATCATCGGACGAATTTCCGTTTCTTATTAAGATCTCTTTTTCTGAGCTTGTTAGGCTTCTGTAATTGATGCCATTATTATTTTGCTTATTGCGCAGGTAATACTCATCCTCAATACCAGCAGGCATTTGAGATGGGTTTATAAAATTATAACCCAAATCACTGATCGGATGTTTGGTAATTATGTTCATGAATTATTCTTTATTTCTTATTCGAAAAATACAGGGGTAATCGTTGAGAAAAACTATTCAACGGTTACTGACTTGGCAAGATTTCTTGGCTTATCAACATCGCATCCTCGGCTAACTCCCATATAATATGAAAACAATTGTAGCGGAATTACACTAAGCATCGGAGCTAATATTTCATGAGCAGGGGGTACAAAAAAGAAATCGTCGGCCATTGATGGAATGATTTCATCACCTTCAGTAATTACTGCAATTACTTTTCCTTTACGAGCTTTGATCTCCTGGATGTTGCTCACAATTTTTAAATGATACTCATCTTTTGTTGCCACAAAAACTACCGGTAGATTTTCGTCAACGAGAGCGATTGGTCCATGTTTCATTTCCGCAGCAGGATAACCTTCGGCATGTATGTACGAAATTTCTTTAAGTTTTAAAGCACCTTCCAAAGCGATTGGAAAATTATATCCGCGTCCGAGATATAAAGCGTTATTTGAGTCTTTATATTTCTCTGCCATTGGTTTCAGCAGATCAGCATTTTTCAAAATGGCTTCTACTTTCTCAGGAATGTCGGCCAATTCTTTTAAGAGTTCAGAATATTTAACCTCATCAATTGTTCCTTTTTCTTTAGCAATTTTTAGCGCAATCATTGCTAAAACTGCCACCTGCGCTGTAAATGCTTTTGTGGAAGCAACGCCAATTTCCATACCAGCATGTGTATATGCACCGGCATGTGACGCACGCGAAATGGAAGAGCCAACCACATTCACAATCCCAAAAATAAATGCTCCCTGTTCTTTCGCTTTTTCAATTGCCACCAGCGTATCAGCCGTTTCACCACTCTGTGAAATAGCAATAATTACATCACCTTTATTTATGATTGGATTTCTGTATCGAAATTCTGAAGCGTACTCCACTTCCACAGGAATGCGGCACAATTCTTCAATAATATATTCCGCAACGAGGCCTGCATGCCAACTGGTGCCGCAGGCGATAATAATATAACGTGGTGCATTGATCAGGGCTTCAATATTGTCCTGAATACCTTTCATAGTTATGGTTCCCTTTTCTGCGTCTAACCGTCCCCGTAAGCAATCAAAAATTGTTGTTGGCTGCTCATTAATTTCCTTCAACATAAAATGATCATAGCCGCCCTTTTCAATGGCAGCAAGCTCCATATCCAATTGCGTTATATAAGGTATCTGTCTTTCGTTACCGAGGTTTTTGAGAATGAGTTCATCAGCTTTAATAATGGCAACTTCGTAATCATTTACATACACTACTTCTTTGGTGTATTCCAGCATTGGCGTGGCATCTGAACCTAAAAAATGTTCGCCTTTTCCAATTCCAATTACAAGCGGGCTTCCCTTTCTCGCCGCAATAATAGTATCAGGATTATCTTCGTCCAGCAATAGAATTACATAAGCACCCGAAACCCTTTTCAACGCTATGCGTACTGCTTCTTCAAGTGGACAATTTGCTTTTTTATAAATGTCTTCAATAAAATTAAGCAAGACTTCTGTGTCAGTTTCGCTTTTGAAAATATATCCTTTATTGATCAGTTCTTTTTTTAACTGCGCATAGTTTTCAATGATACCATTGTGAATCATCGCTAATTTTCCGCCATTGCTTTGGTGTGGATGCGCATTCACATCACTCGGTTCGCCGTGTGTAGCCCAACGGGTATGACCGATGCCAATATTTGCCTGCAAGGGTTTACCTAATAATGCTTGCTCAAGGTCAGCTACTTTACCTTTTTTCTTATAAACGTTTAGACCTGTATCATTTATCAATGCGATTCCTGTACTGTCATAACCGCGATATTCCTGTCTTTTAAGTCCGGTAATAATAATGGGATAAGCTTCCCGGGGTCCTATGTATCCTACGATTCCGCACATATTTAAACTAAATTTTAATAATTAAATTTTTGCAAAGATGAAATAATTGAGCGACTTACTCAATTAAAATGGCGTCGCAAAATACAAAATTGATACCAGTTGAAATAATTGATAAAAGTCACGAGAACATAATATATCAACGAAACAGGCTTTGTAAAAGTATCAAACGAAGCAATAAATATAAATGGCTGAATGTGGGATTAATAAATTAAAATAAAAATATCTTTTGTGATTTTTCGGTGTTATTTCAGGCCCAAAGATTTCAACAATACAAAATGTGATTTTAATGCGTCATAAAAGGTAGGTATTTCCCTGTAACCATAACCATGTTTTATCGCAACTTCTTTAATGATGGGAGATATTTTCTTATAATGTACATGACAGATCTTTGGAAATAAATGATGTGCGACATGAAAGTTTAAATTACCGATCAGCCATCCGAAAGCGCTCGATTTAGGGGCATAGTCACCGGTAGTTTGTATTACATGAACCGCCCAATTATTTGAAACCGAAGAGTTTTCAACTTGTGGATACGAAGTCTCTTCAGTAAGATGTCCCGTAAGGAAAACATACACCAAAAATATTCCGTTTATAAAATGACCTGCAAGAAACCATGAAATAATTAAACCGAAACTGACATTAAAAACAAAAATTGGAATTATAAAAATGTAAGAATAGTATGCCAGTTTAAATAAAATAAATTCTGATAGAAAACGGGTACTGAGTTTTACTTTGCCTTCTTTCACATATTTAATAATCATTTTTACATCACGGAACGTGATATAGTTTAGTGTAGCAAACCCATAGATAGCCGTAGCATAAAGCCATTGGTATTTGTGGTGTTTATACCATTTATCTTCGGGTGTGAGCCTCAGTAATTTATACCCATCTATGTTGTTATCATACTTTTGAATATTGATAAATGAATGATGCTCCTGGTTGTGCGCAATCACCCACATTTTTTTACTACAACCCAATGCCTCCATGAAATAGCTAAAGAAATTATTCGCTTTTCTTGATTTAAATAATGCAAAATGATTGGCATCGTGAGCAATATTAAAAGCAATCATTAAATGTGAAAACATGTGCATGATACCGATGCAAAATGCCACCATAAAAAAGTCTTTGAAATAAATAGTTGCTCCCCATGAAACGATCCAAAATGAAATCCAGAAATATAATTTCCAAAGCATTTCCTTATTGGCAAATTGTGAAATATTATTTTTTTTAAAATAGTCACCTACTTCTCTTTTTACTTCTTCAGAGAATGACGATCCGGAAGGTGTGGTCTTAAATTTTAAATGCTGCATAGGTAGTTTTTGACTGTTTTTTTTTGTTGTACCGAATAAATATATGGATTAATATCAAACCGCTGCTATAAATAATAATTGAGAATCGCGCTGACTTCGGATGTAAATAAATTTTGACTGAATAAATTAGAGACCTTTTATATTAAGTCCGTCAACTCTCTCTCTTTTCTGCAAGAAGCAACTGAAGCGCATTTTCAAAATTGCCAGCCGCAATTACTTCTCCTGAGTTTACGAAGAATATTTCATCGGCATTTTCTATAGTATTCAACCGGTGAGCAATGATCACCTTTGTGGTTGTTTCAGGAAGTTTTTGCAAAATGTTTTCCAATAGTTTTTCTGTTACGGTATCAATATTTGCCGTGGCTTCGTCAAGAATTAAAATTTCAGGTTTACGCAAAACCGCGCGAATGAAAGCGAGTAATTGTTTTTCTCCAAGGCTCATGGATTCTCCACCGGATACTATTTTTGTTTGGAGCCCGTCGTTAAATTTTAAAACGAGATTGTGCAATTCTGATTTTTTTAATTCATCCAGCAATTGCTCATCATTCAATAATTTGAATGTTTCATTGCCATACAAAATATTATCCCGTAGTGTGCCGTTAAAAAGAAAAGGTTCCTGCAAGATGAATCCGATTTTACGGCTTCGCTCTTCATCCGGAAAGGATTTTAAATTTTTTCCTTCAAAGAAAATTTCACCCTGGGTGGGATCGTATAGCCTTGCGATTAAGGATGCAGTTGTGGTTTTTCCACCACCGGTAGGTCCAACCAGAGCGTAGGTTTTCGCCTTTTGCAAAGTGAAATTAATGTTGTGCAAAACCTTTTTACCACCGGGATATTGAAAGGAAACATTTTTGAAAGTTAATAACGATTCCGTTCCATTGGAATGATTACCATCTGCAGTTTGTTGTTTCATGTCGGTTTCAAGATCCATGATTACAGCAATTCTATCCCATGATGCCATAGCCGTTTGAAAGCTCGCCCACAAAGAAGCCATTTGCCGAAGTGGTTGATAAAATACCTGTGTGTAAGCAATAAAACTGATAAGTAAACCAATGGTAAAATTCCCCTGTATCACCAGGTAAATACCAAATGCCAAAACAATTAATTGTGCAAAATTTGAAAACAAGGTGAACACAGGCATGAATACAGTATTTACCAAACCGGCTCCCACGGCTGCTTTATAATTTGTTTCATTGGCTCCTTCAAATTTCGTTCTGAAATAATCGCGCCGGTTAAAGGCAATAATAGTTTTGAAATTGGTGAGGCTTTCCTGAATTTCTCCACTGAGTCCGCCGGTACTTTTCATACTGGCTGCATTCTTCTTTTTCACCAATGGTGAAATAATTTGTACAAAAATTAAAATGAGAACTGCTGGTATTAATGCGGCAGCTCCCAGTTCAACATTGATGACGAGGATGAAGACAGCAGCGCCTAACATTGTAAAAATGCTGTCAACAAATTGCATCAGCGATTGCGAAAAAAACTGGTTTACTTTATCGGTAT
>JBDSHT010000141.1:0-3043 GCA_039918315.1 Ginsengibacter sp.
GTTCCCATGAAATACATCAACATCATCACCAACCCCTGGAGACTGACAAAGCCAAAATAAAAAGTATTGGGAACTACGAGTGCAATCAATATGGTATATACAGGAAGTCGGGCACTGCAACTCATTAAAGGGGTAACCATGATCGTTAGAAGCCTCTCCTTTTTATTCTCAATACTTCTAGCGCTCATTATTGCAGGCACTGCGCACGCCAGCCCGCTAATCATAGGCATTACACTTTTTCCGTTCAATCCCGCTTTTCGCATAACCTTATCCGTGAGGAAACTAATGCGTGCCATATAACCAGTGTCTTCCAGTAAAGTGATGAGTCCAAAGAGTATCATTATCTGAGGAACGAAAACAATAATTCCGCTGAGTCCCGCAACGATTCCGTTAATAAATAAATCACTGAACCACCCGTTTGGTAATATTCTTCCAAAAAAAGAACCAGCCTCAGCAAAAGACCATTCTATCGCATTCATAGGAAATTCTGCAATTACAAAAATGCTTTGGAACAATAAAAAAAGTACTGTCAATAAAATGACATACCCCCAAGTGCGGTGTAATAAAATATCATCCAGCTTTTGTGTGAAGAGCGCTTTTTGCAACGGATCGGTTTCTACCACAGTTTGCTTCATGATAGATTTTATTTTTCCGTACCGCTGCAAAATTTCTTCAGCCTGCGTCCTGGTTGGATTGAATTTCGTTTCAATCTCTATATTCTCAATCGTTTCCTGTATCGTATCATCCAGTGCAAAGTGTTCATGATTTATCAGGTAATGAACGGCCCTGTAATTACTGGTTCCGGGAAAAATATGTTGTACTTTTTTGATAGCCTCGGGAGCCAAAGGTCCCACATTTACAAAATCACGATCAGGAACTTTATCAAGATTTTCCGCAGTCTGCTCAATAGCTTTTTTCAATTGAGCAATCCCTTTATTCTTACGTGGATTCACGGGTACCACCAACACACCCAGTTCTCTTTCCAAACCTGCTATATCAATTTTGATATTGTTCTTCTGAGCAAGATCCATCATGGTAAGCGCTATTACCAGAGGCCTCTTTAAGTCAATTATTTGTGAACAAAAAAGGAGATTCCTTTTAAGATTACTGGCATCGGCCACTAACACAATGATATCCGTTTTTACATGCGGATCCTGGTCTATCAATATTTTGTAAGAAACCCACTCATCATTTCTTTTAGGATACAAACTGTATGTGCCGGGAAGGTCAATGATTTTTGCAGTGAGCTTATCAGAGATTTTACTACTCCCTGTTTTTTTATCAACAGTTACGCCGGGAAAATTGCCAACCTTTTGATTCAGGCCTGTCAACGAATTAAACAGTGAGCTTTTGCCGCTGTTCGGATTTCCCACTAATGCAATATGTAGTTGTTGATTCAATTTGATATACGAGTATTTGTAAAAATAGGCACATCCTTTGTTCAATACTTTACGAAATAAGAAAAGAGATATCCAGTATTTGATTTTATCATATCCTTCACTAATTATTCCGCTTAAATTTGCCTTTAAATAAACCATCTCAATGAAACGTGTTCTATATCTTTTACTTTTCACCACATCTTTTTCTTTTGGCCAAAAGCTTACAAAATCAGATAAGGCAATTATAAATAACTTGAAATCAACAGTTGCTTTTCTGGCAAGCGACCGCTTGGAAGGAAGAAGAACGGGAACTCCAGGAGAAAAACTTGCTTATGAATATTTGTCAGATCAGTTTCAAAAAATAGGTCTGTCACCTAAGGGAGATAATGGTACTTTTTTACAGGCGTTCGAAGTAAATGAAGGAAAAGAAATTTTACCTGCAACACATTTATCAATCAACGGAAATTCCCTCGAGGTAGAAAAAGATTTCTTCCCCTTTATTTTTAGCAGCAATAATGAAGTAAACTCTTTTGCCTCTCCGGCCATTCAGGAGCCAAAAGCTCCATGGTTTTTAGATATAAAAGAATTGCTTGATGAAAATGCCAACAATCCACATTTCGATTTAAGGGATGCAATCAGGAATAAAGCTATTGAGACTGCGGAAAAAGGAGCCTCTGCACTTTTTGTTTATAATAGTGGAACTGTTCAGGATGAGTTGCAGTTTGAATCAAAATCAAAAACTCCCGGCGTAAAAATTCCGGTTATTTTTCTTTCAAGGGAAACTGCTAAAAAATACCTGGCTCACCAGACTTCCGACATTGATTTGAAATTGAATGTAGCCATTGGCGATAAAGAAAGATCTGGCCATAATGTAGTAGGATTTATTAATAAAGGTGCGGCTCAAACAATCGTGATCGGTGCTCATTTTGATCACCTAGGATATGGAGAGGATCACAATTCATTATGGACAGGTAAGCCCGAAATACACAATGGCGCTGATGATAACGCGAGTGGAATCTCTGCGATATTAGAAGTTGCAAAATTGCTAAAGGCTTCTTCTCTCAATCATAATAATTATCTCATCATCGGTTTTTCCGGTGAAGAGCTAGGGCTATATGGCTCCAAATCTTTTGTAGAAAACAGCCCCATTCCTATGGAAAAGATAAACTACATGATCAACTGTGATATGGTGGGTCGTCTTAACGAAACCACTCATAGTATTACTATTGGTGGATACGGCACAGCGCCTGAATGGAGCAAAATTTTACCGGAGAAAACCAAAGCCCTGAACATAAAATTTGATTCAAGTGGGATTGGACCAAGCGACCACACTTCTTTTTATTTAAAAGAAATCCCAGTTTTATTTTTCTTCACAGGTACACACTCAGACTATCACAAGCCTACAGACGATATGGAAAAGATCAATTATGAAGGAACTTTTCGCATCGTAAAATATATTTATGATGTGATCAAAAAAACAGACGGCGTTGAGAAATTGGCGTACTTAAAAACCAGGGAACCGCAAATGGGCGGCGCACGTTTTACGGTAAGTCTGGGCGTAATGCCGGATTATACTTACAGCGGTAGCGGAGTACATATTGACGGAATCATTGATGACAGAGTAGCGCAAAAAGCGGGAATAAAAGCGGGTGATGTGATTACAA
>JBDSHT010000142.1:0-2932 GCA_039918315.1 Ginsengibacter sp.
GTACTTCCTCTTTTTATTTTGGCTCTGCCCATTTTATTAATTTTTCATTGATTAAAGTAATAAGATTCAGAATTGCATTAATTCCACAAAAATTATTTGTAGAGAGATGCAAAACTTTGTGTCAAAGTAAATCCAGACTCATCAATGCCATAAGTTATACCGTCAATCTTAGTGGTAAATATATTGTAGGTAATGATCGCAAAAGCTGAGGAACCGATACCCAAAGCTGTATTATACAATGCTTCCGCAATACCTCTTGATAATTCTCTTGCTGCTTCACCACCGCCTGATTCACCCAGGTTACTAAATGCACGAATCATTCCGATTACTGTACCTAACAAACCGATAAGCGTTGATACCGAAGCCAGGGTTGAAAGAAACACAAGATTTTTTTCCAACATAGGCAATTCCAATGAAGTAGCTTCTTCAACTTCTTTTTGAATAGCCATTACTTTTTGTTCTGTAGAAAGTTCTGTTTCAGTGATCATGTCTTTGTATTTACGAAGACCAGCCTTCATAACATTCCCTACTGAACCTTTCTGTTTGTCGCACTCTGCAATGGCAGCGTCAACTTTTTTATCAGCAAGATAAAATTGTACTTTCCTTACAAACTCTGCATTAGACCCTTTACCATTTGCTTTAGCAATAGTTAACCATCTTTCGATAACAAAAGTCAATACAATCAGGAAACATGAAATAAGAACGGGTACGATAATACCGCCCTCATACATACGCGCAAAATCGCCGATAGGCCCGATATGATGTGGCCAGAAGCCACCCTTTGGGTCAGGATTGGTGAAATTACTATCAGCACCAATAATGTACCGCCAGATTACATACCCTAATATTACACAGATTACCGGTGCAAGAAGAGAGATAATATTACTGGATTTTTTTGCCTGCACCGAAGTAGTCGCATTAACGGTAGAATTTGCAGTGGATTTAAGATCTGCCATGTTGTTGATTTTTTAATGTTTAAGTTAAGATGTTATGTTAAAAATATTTGAAAGTACAAGTCTAACAAAAATAATTTTGAAATATTCCATTTGGATAAAAATTATTTTTAGCAGACGCACAAGTTAGTAAAAAAATTAAATGTTAAACACACCTTTTTCAATTTAAAAGATTGGTGTTTTTAGAAAAATTCAGAATAGATTTTTAGAAATTACCCTAGGTCTAAAAATAGGTTTTTTTTTGAAAGAAAATCTTTTTTATTTATGGAATAAATTGAAATGATAATTGCGGCTGAAAGGTGGTGAATTTCTACTCATACCGCAGTGCAACAATTGGATCAAGACCTGATGCTTTAACAGCAGGATAAAGGCCGGCAAACAAGCCTACAGCAGAACATACAACCACACCAATAACTACCCAAAGCCATGGTACTACAAAACCTGTGTTCAAAAATATACCGACAACGTTGCCAATGATGACTCCTAAAATGATTCCAAAAATGGCACCAATTAAACTGATGAGAACGGATTCGAAAAGAAACTGTGAACGAATACTTTTGCTGGTTCCACCAATGGCTTTTATAAGTCCGATTTCTCTGGTGCGTTCACTAACGGACACCAACATTATATTCATAAGACCAATAGCAGCGCCGAATAAAGTGATAAGGCCTATGAATGCCGCGGCCGTGGTGATGGCTCCAAGACTGCTCATGAAAGCTTCGGCAATGCTGTCGCTTTTATCAAAATAAAAATTATTATCCTCATCGATATCGAGTTGGCGGATAGGCCTGAAAGTTCCTATTGCTTCTGATATTGCGGGCTCCAGTTCATTAACGTTATTTACCATCACACCTACATTCCATGAAACTCTATCGACAGGAAAAAGACGACGAACATTATTATAAGTTGTAAGAACAAGATTGTCTGCATTTAAAAACGCACTGGATCCTTTGTCTTTAAGTACACCAATGACAAGGTATTTTATTCCGCCTGCTTTTATTATTTTATCCACTGCTTTAAGAGGATTTTCTCCATACAATTTTTTGGCAACACTGTTACCTAAAATACAAATGTTGCGTCCACTTTGTATGTCCAGCCTATTAAAATTTCTTCCATTAGAAAGAGTGTAACCGCTTTGAGCCAGGTAATTTTCGTCCACGCCGCGGATAGGAACATTTGGGTTAGTTTCCACTTTACCATTGCTCACCACCACGTTACCAGGCCCGCCAATACTGATGCTTACCTTAGCGGGAAAAGAATATCTTTCTTTGAATTGTTTAGCTTGTTGATAGGTTATTATTTTTCGTTCATTAGATTTTTTCTTCTTCAAAGTTTTTGTAGAAGTTTTTTTTACTTCTCCCCGTCCTCCTCCTCCCATTCGAATTGTTCGGTCATTATAACGGATACTGAAGGAATTGGCTCCCATGGTAGCGAAGCTTTCTTCCAGACTTTGATTCATGGATGCGATTGCAGTAATAATTCCAATAAGGGCCATGATACCAAATGCAATGATGGCTACAGTGATGCCTGTACGAAGACGGTTACTCCTTACCGTACGAAAAGCGAGAGAAAGAGAATCTTTTAATTGCATACCTATACTATCTTTTTTCCTTTACTAAAAGTATGTGAAGGTAATGGATCAGAAAGTTATTTTTTGTACCATTCCTGTATTAATCAATAATACATCCAGTCGGTAATGAGGCCGGGGATTACCCCGAAAAGAATGAGAAGGAACGCTATGAATACCAATAAAAACTTAAAGCCTTGTGGAGCGTCTATTACTGAGTTAACATCGTCGGTTGCCTCTTTAAAATACATTGCCTGTATGACTCTAAAATAATAGAAAGCACTGATAGCTGCGCAGATGACTGCAAAAATTACGAGCCATAATTGATGGCCATCTTTGACAGCCGCTAATAGCATAAAGAACTTAGCGGTAAAACCGGCGGTCAACGGAATTCCCGTTAATGACAACAAAA
>JBDSHT010000143.1:0-14376 GCA_039918315.1 Ginsengibacter sp.
GCTAATTGCTCATCTGCCACATCATTTCCTGTTCTCTTGTAGGTACCTGCAATAGGATGCATCACGGCTGTATTATTTTTTACCACCAATTGTGCTTCCGGGCTGCTGCCAAATAATCGATAATCTCCATAATCAAAATAAAACAGGTAAGGGCTTGGATTAATATTTCTAAGCGTGCGATAAACATTGAATTCGTCGCCAGTGAAACGCTGCTGAAAACTGCGGCTTAATACAATTTGAAAAACATCGCCGCGGGCACAACTTGCAATTCCTTTTTGAACCATAGCAAGATATTGTTCATCACTTACCGGTAAGTTTTCGTCACCTACAACCTGGAACGGATAGGTTGGTACATCCTTACTTTTTATTATGCTCTCAATTAAGTCAATGTTACCTTCAATCCCTTTTAAATGATTTTCACAAATGAATAATTCATTTTTAAAATGATTGATCGCAATCACATATTGATAAAGTCGGTAGCGAACCAAAGGAATACCAACATACTGTTGAGCAGTTGAAGATGAAAATTGAATGTCTTCAAAAAATTGAACGCCATCGTAACTAGTGTAACCAAATAAACCCTGCGCCATGCTGGCAGGCATTTCAGCAGACTCTGCAATGCTAAAGTGTTGCATAAATTTCCACACTTCATCAGCGACTCTTACATTCTTGGTGATTGCAATTTTCTGAGGATCTTCCGATGGAAATTTATATTCGATCTCCTTGAGATTACTAATTTCAATTCCCCCAATCGCATTAATGCCGATAAAAGAATATCCTTTTTCTCCAGCGTGAAAATCAGCACTTTCTAAAAGAATGGTGTCACGAAAACGATCCCGAAGGCGTAAATATATTCCCACCGGAGTAAATACATCAGCCAACAATTTTCGGCAGGAAGTGGATAATTCAATTTTTTTATTCATCAGAATTCTTCTTTTGTATCGCTATTAAATAAAAAAAACCCGGCGATGTGCCGGGCTTATATCTTATGTAATACACAATAACAGCAATGCGGCACAATCACGAAATCGTGTGCCACCAACTGTTGTATGTATTTGTTATTTTCATTTGCGAGGCAAAGATGAAGTGAAAATTTTTATTGGGCAAATCTTTTTTCGGGAAAACCATTGTTAATTATTTAAAATGACCAGCGGCATAGCTTCTCTTTAACAATAAAATTTCAATACAAACCGATGAATTAAGAGGATAGACAATAACTTTAAAGCTTCTTGCAACCGATAGATGTTTTTTTTAATCTTTCATAAAAGCAATCAAGTGAAATCAATCCTGTTTTTAATTTTAGCATTTAGTACCGGCGCGGCAAGAGCGCAAAAAATCGACAGCATTTATGTTAATCTTTATACCGATAGTCTAAAAAAAGGTACTTACAATTATATAAATATTGATGGCAAACTTTCCAATGGAAGTTACCTGCCCTTAGATTCTACCCAGATTATTTTCACAAGTAATTATGGAAAATTTTATGGCAACTCTCTTTATATCGAACCTAAATTTGCTAAAGAAAAAGTAGTGATAAAAGCAACCTTACGGTCTAATCCTTCCGTGTGCAGGCAGTTTGAAATTTTTATTAAAAAGAATGAAGATCCAAAAATCCTGAAAACAGAAGAAGAAATTATCAACGATATAAAAGTCAATAAAAAGAAAAAACAAAGTTGAGTACGGGCTGATGTTTAGGTCAACCGTATTTTCATTTCATAAAAAAAGCCATTTCCACGAAAGTGAAAATGGCTTTTAAATTCGATTTATTGATTATGCAAATTTCTTCGCATCTTCTACAAACTTGGCTAAGCCAATATCAGTTAAAGGATGTTTTGTTAATCCTAAAATAGAATCTAACGGGCATGTACAAACGTTAGCACCTGCCTCAGCGCATTTTATAATGTGCAATGAACTACGGATAGAAGCTGCTAAAATTTGTGAGTTAATTTGTTGTATAGCAAAAATACTTGCAATTTGTTGAATCAGTTCTATACCATCCCAACCGCTATCATCTATACGGCCAATGAACGGTGAGACGTAGGCTGCTCCAGCTTTTGCGGCGAGCATCGCCTGACCGGCACTAAATATCAAAGTACAATTCGTACGAATTCCATTGTCAGTAAACCATTTAATAGCCTTAACACCATCAACAGTCATTGGAACTTTTACCACAATATTTTTATGAAGTGCTGCAAGGACTTTACCCTGGTCCACCATTGTCTTAAAATCTATCGCCGTCACTTCTGCACTCACATCACCATGTGTTACAATTTCACAAATCGTCTTATAATGATTGTTTACTGCGTCGTGGCCTTTAATGCCTTCTTTAGCCATCAATGTTGGATTAGTAGTAACACCATCTAAAATTCCAAGGTCATGTGCTTCTCTAATCTGATCGAGATTGGCAGTATCGATAAAATATTTCATAACAAAATCTTTTTTAATAGTAAATAATAGTGCAAATATACTTTAGAAAATTCAGAGTTGAAATCGACTGAAAGGTATGATGAGGTAGGGGCAAAAAAAACCGGCAAGTTACTTACATCGCACCGCTCAACCGCATACCCTTGCTATCTTCCGATCCTGGGGGAGTTCTGTAGGAGCTGGCCGTATAAGACTTGCCGGCTGCAAATATAGGGAGAGAAAAATGAAATTTGATTTGAGAATAAAAAATTTTGGTTTGCCTTTGCATTTTAGAAAAAGAATGGAAACTAATTTTTGAAATAAAATTTCTATTAGAACCCATTAAAAATATTTTGAGTAAAAAATTTCGAAATTTTTAATCCTGCTTTTGAACCCAAACCGAAACTGATCCGGCAGGCGCATAAAACTCTGCCCATCCTTCGTCGCCTATTTTTATTTCCGCAGGATTTTTACCCAGCCAATCAATAAATATTTTTCCTGCATACCTCTTGCCTACTTCCATATATTTAAATCCATCATCGCCATTAGTCAATAAAACCGCACATCCGTTATGGTCATCATCTCCTTCAAGTGTCCAACCGATACAATTAGGATGATCGAAATAATCTCTTTGCATTCCATACACAAAAGCGTGACGGGCTTCTAAAAGCTTTTCAAGGTCATCAACTTTAGGCAACCAGATTTCATATTCATTACCATCATTGCCATGATCTTTATAATTTGCCCCATAAAGATCAGGGTAAAAAACGCAGGGATAACCTTCGTGCCTCAACAAAATTAATGAATAGGCTATTGGCTTAAACCACGGTTCAACAGGGGCTTCCAACGATTGCAACGGTTGCGTGTCGTGATTGGCAACAACAGTAACAGCGTTTTGCGGCATTGCTTTTACCAGCGTATCATTGAGAATATTACGCATATCATAACTGTTTCCTCCCTTTGAAGCAGAATGAAAGTTTTGATGTAAGGAAGAATCAAAAAGGCTCATTCTACCTTCTGTGGCGTCAATATATTCTAAAAGCAAATTAAGGAGTCCGGGTGCCCAATATTCACCCACAGCAAAAATTTCTTTACCGGTATCGTTGCGTAAATTATCCAGCCATTCTGAATAAAACGATGCCGGAATATGTTTGACCGCATCAAGTCTCACAGAGTCAAAATGTGTTTGATCCCAATACCATTTTCCCCATCGCCTCAATTCTTCACGAACAGAATCGTTACGAAAATCAATATCATTGTACATTAGATAATCATAATTTCCTTTCTCCGTGCTAATCATATCCTGCCACGAATCACCATTACCATTCAGTATCCTGAAGATGCCGTCTTCCTGAAGATTGTAAGCATAATCTACGCCCCCAAAACACATATAATCCCAAATAAATTCAGAATATTTTTTTGCCCTTCCGGGGAAATTAAATTTTGTAAATGCTTCTATTTCGAAAGGCGCAGTCAATACCTGGTTTCTATTATCCGGATTTACTTTTACCACATTTACATGTTCAATTTCATCACCCCCTGCTTTATGGTTCAGAACGATATCAACCATTGTTCGCATGCCGCATGAATGCACAACTTCAATCGCATCAAGATACTCTTGACGCGTACCATATTTTGTACGAACCGAACCTTTTTGATCAAACTCACCGAGGTCATACAAATCATAAATATCATAACCCGTGCTGTATCCTCCGCTGGAACCTTTGAATGCAGGCGGAAACCAGATTGATGTAAATCCTATGTCTTTCAATCTCGGCGCCTCCTCTTTTATTTGTTTCCATAAACTGCCACCACCGCATAGATACCAGTGAAAATATTGAAGCATTGCGCCTTTCATAATAGGAAAATTATTTTTGATAAATCGATATCCGCGGATTGCCGGAGCAATATTCTTGCCACACCATAACACAATCAAATTGATGGAATGTTTTTTGTCTTGATCACAATGGCCAAAAAGCTCATGCTTTTAATTTTATTGTGAAGATCAATTTTAATAAATGTGAGGATTAAATTGTACAATTACTAAAAAAATAATTTCTAAAATTTACCAGGTGCAGAAAATTTCCAGCGATTCCCTCTTCAAAGTAGTTAGCAAGAGTATAGCCTTCACCGCAGTGATGATTGTGCTTCTATGGATAACGTTCAAGGTATCAAGTGTCCTCCTCGTTTTTATCCTCGCAATGGTATTTGCACTGATCTTAAATGCACCGGTTAGTTGGCTAGAAAAGAAAAAAATGAAAAGAGTTTGGGCAACCACGATAGTGTTCTCCTGTCTCATCATAGTCGTCGCTTTAATCAGTTGGCTTATCATTCCAAAGATTGCAAAGCAATTACAAATGCTCATTTCCAACCTCCCGGATTATGTTTCACAAATCAATGGCCGCCTGGCTTTATGGTTAAAAGATTATCCCGAACTGATCAAAGAAATCAACAGCAGCGGATCCAGTATTTCACAAATATTTCCAAACGCTTCGTTGGTTATTACTAAGGCAGGTAATATTTCTCTATCCATTGTCGCATCTATTTTTCTGTTTATTCTGTTTGTGTGTATTATTGGGTATGCAGTCGCAAATCCTGCCCCATTAATTGAAATATATTTTTCTTTTTTTAACGTTGATAAAAGAGAAAAAGCCCAAAAAGCAATGTTACATACAAGTGAAATGTTGATCGGTTGGATTAAAGCAAACTTAATTGGCGGAGGAATCTTAGCTGTATGCACCACAACGTTTTTATCAATCATGAATGTACCCGGAGCATGGGTGTGGGGTGCGTTGGTTTTGGTTGCTGAAATGATTCCTAATCTCGGTTTTTATATTATGTCGATACCCCCATTTTTAGTGGCTTTCTCAGTGGGGCCTTACACAGCTTTGTGGGTATTTTTATTCTTTGTGGGTATGAGTGAGATCATGTCAGATTTTGTAATGCCACGGTTATTAGCCTCCAAAATGAAGATTCATCCTGTGTCATTACTGTTTATGTTATTAGTAATGGGCATGGCTTTCGGGCTTGTAGGAGCTTTTCTTACCGTACCTGTAACTGCTATCATCAAAGCATATTACGAAGCCTTCTTTGTACCTGAGCAGGAAAAAGATCCTCTCTTAAATGAAAGGATCGAGACCGTAATTTATCAGCATTCTGATTAATCTAAATTTATTTTACTAAGGTAAATCCGGACTCCTTTACATCTTCACTATTAGTACCGATAAAGACCTTGAAATCACCGGGCTCATACACATAATCAAGGTTGCTATTGTAAAATTTTAAATCATCTACACCAATCGAGAACCCTACCTGCATCGACTCTCCAGGCTTTAAAGTGATTTGTTGGTAATTTTTTAATTCTTTTACGGGCCGCGTAATTGAACCTACCATATCGCGGATGTAGAGCTGTACCGTTTCAGTTCCTGTTCGTGTACCGGTGTTAGTTAGTGTCACGCTTGCGTGAATTTTCTCGCCTGGTTTCAGAGTTGTTTTTTCCAACCTAATATTGCTATAAGAAAATGTAGTATAGCTCAGTCCAAACCCAAAAGGATACAAAGGCGAATTGACCACATCTAAATATTTGGAAGTATATTTTTGATCGGGATTGTAAGGTCTGCCGGTATTTTTATGATTATAATAAATAGGAATTTGGCCCACATTCCTGGGGAAAGTCATTGTAAGTTTACCCGATGGGGTGGCATCACCAAATAGCATATCCGCTATCGCAGGTCCCGCCATGGTGCCACCAAACCACGTTTCAAGGATTGCATCCATATTTTCATCTTCCCAACTTAAAGTAAGTGGGCGCCCATTCATTAATACTAAAACTATTGGCTTGCCTGTTTTTTTCAGTGCTCTTAATAATCTTTTTTGATTGCTTAATAAACTTATATCACTTCTGCTGGCAGCTTCACCTGTCATTCCGAACGCCTCCCCGAGTACCGCGACAATTACATCAGCATTGTTTGCTGTTGCAACAGCACCTTCGATTAATTTTTCTGACGAAGTAGGATCAATAGTAAGTTGCGCATCGTGTGGATTCAATTTTTTAATAAGAGCACTATCTTCCACAAGGTTACAACCAAGCGCATACGAAAACGATGCTGCATCACTTCGGTCGCTCAATGCTTGCCAAAGACTTACCGCTTTTTTGTAATCCCCTGCCCCACTCCAGCTACCAAGTAAATTTCTTTGATCTTTTACCAACGGGCCAATAAAAGCAATTTTTTTTCCAGTGGCCAAAGGCAAAACATTATTTTTATTTTTTAATAAAACCATACTTTCAATCGCAGCTTTTTTGCTCAACGCAATTTTATCGGTCCTGCCTAATTCACTTTTGTTTCTTGCTTCGCTCACATACCTATAGGGATCTTCAAACAATCCTAGTTTATATTTTGCTTCCAATATTCTTCGGCAAGCGTCATTAATCTTTTTCACATCCACTTTTTTTTCCTTCACCAATGTGGCGGCAAATTTTAAAAATTCTTCTCCCACCATATCCATATCAACACCGGCATTCAATGATAATTCAGTAACTTTTTTATTATCCCCCATACCATGATTTACCATTTCATTTATGGCAGTATAATCCGTAACAATAAATCCTTTAAAGCCCCATTTGGTTCGTAGCAAATCTGTCATCAACCATTTATTAGCGCTTGCAGGAATGCCGTCCACTTCATTGAAAGAAGTCATGACTGTGGCCACACCCGCATCCACTGCGGCTTTATAAGGAAGCAGGTATTCATTAAACATTTTAACTCTACTCATGTCAACAGTATTGTAATCGCGTCCCGCTTCCGCAGCACCATATAATGCAAAATGTTTAACACACGCTAACAATGTATTTTCATTCGCAAGACTTTTCCCCTGATAGCCATTTACCATTGCCTTTGCAATCAATGACCCCAAGTAAGGATCTTCACCGGCTCCTTCGCTAACTCTTCCCCAGCGGGGATCACGGGCAATATCTACCATTGGAGAATACGCCCAGTTTAGCCCGTCAGCCGTCGCTTCATTGGCAGCCGCCCGCGCTGTTTGTTCAATTAAAGAAGTATTCCACGAAGAAGCTAAACCCAGGTTAATAGGAAAAATAGTGCGATGTCCGTGAATGACATCGTAGCCAAAAAGCAAAGGAATTTTTAGCCTCGTTTCGTTTACAGCAATACTCTGCAACTTGCGCACAGCAATGGGAGTATAAGTATTAAACACACCTCCCACCAATCCTTTTTTTATTTTTCCTTCCACATCCTGGCTCAGCAACGGACCGGTAACATCAAAGCCAACGGTGGGTAAATTCATTTGCCCGATCTTTTCTTCGAGTGTCATTTTTTGCATCAGTGCATTGATGAAGCTGTTCATTTTTACATCAGCAGATGTAGTGGTTTTTTTTTGCTGCGCAAAAGGAAAAATGACAATAAATAAAAAAGTAACCGAAAGGAAATATTTATTCATTTGATAAAAATTTAAAACTATTTTTTTTAATGTAGCAAAATCGCTCATTCAAATTCTCACGAAATTTATTCCGTCTGATTGCAATAATAAATCAAAGGAATTATTTCTTATGAGAAAAAATCCATGGAAAAAGATCGGGCTCTTTAAAGGCACTGTCCCAACTATTATGATTTGCATCAGGGTATAAAGTGAGTTTAATTTTCAGGAAGCAAAACCCGGTAGGGCAATGTATCTGCACCTTCTATCAAAACTTTCTTTTGATAAGGCGAAACATCCTGAGCTTTTGCGAAACTTAATAGAAAAACAATAAGAGCTAAAGAGGAAAAGATTTTTTTCATTTATCTATTTTAAAATTGAATAAAAATGCAAAAATTAAACTTTCAAACAAATCAGAACAGGGGCTTCTTTAGTCATTTTTCGGAAGGGGAAGCAAAATATTGACTCTTGAAACCGAGCTTTTTTAAACCATGCTGCACATCCGGAATCTTCATAAATAAATTCCATAACAAGCCACTTCGGTAATTTTCTATCATAACTACAATTGGGCCCTGGTCTATGGCAAGATAAGAATCTGCATACCAATTCTGGCTTTCATTAAATCCATCTTTAAATCCATACTCACCCCAAAGTTGTTTGCCATGATCTTCATAGAAATGACGCAGTGCTTTCATAGAAAATTCCGGAGTGTAAGGAAACGATGACAGAGCGGCTGTGGGAGAAATAGTTCCATTATCATTAGTTGGTGAATGTGCATCATAACCTTTGTAATCATCACTGGCACTGAGTCCCCAGCTATTATCACCATAGCCTTTAAACTTTTTTGGATTGTCAACGCAATAGTTATAATTGATCAATGAATGATTTTTATTTTGCTCCCAATAATCCGCATATTTGTCACTTAACCCTTTTGGACTTAGGCCCAAAAAAGAATAATGCGCAAAGAAAAGCGGGCCACCATAATCAAAGCCTAACGGTAAGGTATAATCGTAAAACTTTTTACCGTTATAAAAAAAATTACTCATAGCCCATCCTTTATTATATACTTTTTCACTCACAGGATAACGGGTTGAAGAGGCCGCGAGAACATAAGTTATCAACGCTTCGTTATAACCTCTTAAAGGAAAGTCCATTGCCCAACCATTGTTAGGGCTCCAATGCCAATACAATACTTCTTCGCCACCTTTGGTAAACCAATTCCATTCTACGTCATTCCACAACCAACCGATGCGATTACGCAATTCTGTTTCGGTTCTGCCGGTACCGTTAAAATATTCCCTGACACATAAAAGCCCCTGGAAAAGAAAAGAAGTTTCCACGAGATCTGCACCATCATCTTTGCGACTGAACTTTATCGTTTTTCCTGTCTCTCCATTAAGCCAATGTGCAAACGCACCATGATAGGAATCAGCCTTTAATAAAAAATTTACCATCTTCAAAAGATGTCTGGCAACTGTGTCGCGGGGCAACCACTTCCTTTCCACTCCTACAATAAGTGCCATGACCCCAAAGCCAGTGCCACCAGTCGTTACGACCTCATTACCGTAATCAAAAGACATATTACTTCTTTCCCTTGCCATCCGGCTAACAGGATGAGCAAAGTCCCAAAAATATCTGATGGTTTGCTTTTGAACCAGGTCGAGCAACTCCGAATCTGAAAGATTTTTTTTAAGAACCGGCTTGTCTGCAATCATCAATTTTTTTTGAGCATTCGCGACATTGATAAACGCAATAAAAAAAATGATAAAGAAGGCTTTCTGCATTTTTTAGGGATTAGGTGAGTACAATAAATTTACGGATTTATAAACTGGAATCAGCCCTCTCTTGTACAAAATATTGGAAAGATGCGTTGATGTAAAATTTTGCTTTTTAATTTAGCAAAAAGAAGAAAGAATACCTACGCAAACAACTTTCTTTCGATGCACCGGATATCATTTTTATCGAAAAACTTCTCTACCCATTTCCCCGTAGTATCCAGCCTGGCAGGCATTTTCACTCCTGCTTTTAACCCAGCCTTTTCTGCCTTATCTTCTACGGTACGAAAATTATAATGGTCCACAAGGCGCAAGGCTTCAATAGCAAACACGGTAGCGACATCAGTATCTTTGATGCATAAAAGATTATCCCCGTTGTTAACCTCGCCACCTAATGCCAGATTAGAAGATCCACAAAAAACTTTGGCATTTAATTTATTAAAATTGGTAACCACAAATTTGTGATGAATCGCATGAGCAAGGCCAAGATTAAATTCCTTTTTAAAGGGAGGCGGTAATTCTCTATTTGCTTTTTTGGCATCAATCAATAAACCGTTTTTCTTACCAGGTTTGTACAACGAAATAGCACCATCACTTTTGTCAGTAATACCATAGGTAAATACTTTATCGTTCTTATGTAATTCTCTTAAAGCAGGAATAAGGCTACCGGTGGTATTGGCACCCATTTGCATTACTGAAAACAAAACTGAATTAGTGCCCTTTGCAGTCACGTTTTGTGTAATAGCATCGATCATCTTTTGTGCATATTCCTCGGTGTGTGGAGACACGTTTATCTCCATACCCGGCACATTATTATTTTCAAATTTCATTGGGCTGTTAGACCACGACGACTTTCTAAACACAGACGCAGAACCTTGCATCCAACATGCATCAAAAACATCGGCGTAATATTGAGCTACTTTAGAATTTTCAAAAAGTAAAACATGATTCGCATTGATGTATAAACCAGTATAAGAAAAATTAGAAGAACCCGTAAGTACTTTGAAAGGCTTTCCTTTTTTACGTAAAATAATTTCTTTACAATGTGCATACCGTGCAAAATGACAGCGAAAGATGGCTGCATTATCACGCGCTACCAATTTGAATCTATTCTCAAAATCATCCTCTTCCGGAAGTTTTCCACTTTTCGTTTTACTGGAATGCAATGCCGCATCATCCATGATCATTCTAATTCTACCTTTTGCAGCCAGCTCCAGGCATAGCTTTGCGATAACCGGATCATTAAAATCATAAGCAAACACATCTACAGTAATGTCATTATTTCCCAGTGCCTCTTCCAACAATCCATAAATCAATTTTCTTGCATTAAAGCCAAGCCATCCGTACATATCTTCATAAGTAAAGTCACCATAACTGGAATGGTTACCTGCTTTTTGGTTAGTATCAAAAAGCCAATCTCCCGCAGGACGTAATTTTGTATTTGCCCCATACCGATTTGAAAAAGCCTGCGATTTTATAAACCCCCGCGTAAATCCAATGCTACTTTTTCCTTCGCTAAAATCATTTACGTCAATTTTTACGGAGGCTGTTTTTGAATCGTCTAACGGTAATAAGTTTCTGCCGGAATCAAAGTAACGTGGCGTAGCATCATAAATATATTCGCCTGACAGCATTCCTGTTTGTGAATAAGATCCGGGAAAATGAACCCATTTAAATAACTGAATAGGCGACACATCAGAGCCCGTAACCCAAGGCTTGCCTGTAAAGTTTAGCATGTTATTAATGGGAGTTTTTTTACCACCCGGTTTGGTGTAGCAAAGTGTAAACCCCGCGAATGTACCCTCCGCAGGCTTTTCATCAAGGTCCATTGCGAGCAGTGTCATTAGTGAACCTTTGTAGGCTTTTAATGAAAATCCATTGTTGGTAGATTTGCGATACATGTTGGGTTATTTAAAATAATTGGGAGTTTGTATAGGTTTCGCAGCTCCTAAAATTAATGTATTTTCTTTACGATTTTTGAAATCGAAATGAATTTAAAAATGGGGGCTCTGAAAACCTAATTTTTTCATCCCTGTTTTTAATTCAGGTGAGCTCATCAATAAATTCCAAAGTAATTTGGTTCGATAATTTTCAATCATAATTATTTGTGGACCCTGGTCTATTGCCAGAAAAGAATCAGCAAACCACAAATCAGACAAATTAAAGGCATCGATAAAACCGTATTCTTTAAAAAGTTTATCACCCAATTTGTAATAGAAAAATCTCAATGCAGCCAACGACTGATCGGGTGTGTAAGGGAGTGATGAAATAGCTGCCGTTGGTGTAATTACTCCATCATCATTATCTGGCGCATGGGCGCTATAACCGGTTTTATTATCATCACTTGCAGTAAGCCCCCAGGTGGATGCACTGTACCCGTAAAAGTTTTTTGGATTGGCTACGCAATATTGATAATTGATCATTGAATGGGATGCATTCTGAGTAAAATAATTTGCATAGATATCAGTTAATCCATTTGGGTCTAAACCTAAAAAAGAATACTGCGAAAAAAACAGCGGCCCTCCCAAAGCAGGTCCCAGTGGCAGTTGTATGCCATAATATGAATTTCCGTTTTTCATCGCACCATTGCGCGCCCATCCATTATCATACACAATAGAAGGGATAGAATGTGTATTCGAGGAAGCAGCCAAAGCGTACACAATCAAAGATTCATTCCAACCTGAAATCGGGAGATTAATTTCAAAATTATAGTCAGGACTCCAGTGCCAATACAAAACATTCTGACTTCCATTTCTAAACCAATTCCAGTCGATTCCATCCCAAAGAGTATTAATATTATTTCGCAAAGAAACTTCTGTCGCATCTGCACCCGAAAAATATTGCCGGGCTGTTAATAGTCCTTGCATCAGTAGAGAAGTTTCTACCAGGTCCGCACCATTATCTTTTGGGCTGAATGGAATTGTAGCCCCGGTAGCGCCATTTATCCAGTGAGCAAAAGCTCCGTGATAGCGGGTGCATTTATCTTTCAAAAAATCTACGATCGTATTTACCCTCTGCAAACCTTCTGCACGCGAAATAAAATTTCTTTCAATACCGACGATAATACTCATGACACCAAACCCTGTACCACCCGTGGTTACAAGGTCACCTGACGTATTTCTTTCTCTTGACATTCCTGAAACGGGATGCCCAAAATCCCAAAAATATTTAAACGTTTGTTTTTGAATAAGTGTGAGTAATTCATCGTCAGATACCCGCACAAATTTATCAGAAGAATCTATTGATGTAGAAATACTGATTGTTTGAGAATTCTTTAACTGCACACCTTCTGTAGAGGTTAATGCGGAACCCACAAACAATGAATAAGTCGTGAGGTATTGTAAAGAAGAGGAAGCAGTTATAATAACAGTGCTATCACCATTTACCAATTGGCTGGTATAGGACACAGAACGTCCGCCTTTTTCAAACAACGAAATACCCGCAGAAACACTGGAGGTTTTTATCGGTACATTAAAAAACAATGAAACCGATTTAGTTATTCCGACCCCCTTATAAACCTCCCAAGAATTTGAAAGATTATCAATTTTTGAATTTTTAAAAAAGAAATCTTTGGGGGTCTCCAGTGGAGGTTTAGTTGGGGGATCACTTTTCTTTCCGCAGGAAAAAAACAAGAATATTAAAATAGTAAGACCTACAAATGATGTTTTCATTTTAAGTAAAATTGAAAAATAGATGTCTGACAGAATTGAATACACAAACAAAAAAATGGTGTGCTATTTATTTTAAATAAATTTTGCACACCACACTATCTTAGGAACAATAAAAACTCCAGTGCACTTGCTATCTTCCTTGCTTTTCCAACTGAAATAATGCCGATACTTCCTGGCCTGTAAGCGCACGATCATAAATTCTAAACTCATCTAACTTACCTGCAAAATTAGTTGCCCAACCCTGGGCCGAAGCAGATTGTGTAAGCGGAGGATCTGTTTGAAATTGAAAGGCACCAAAACCTACTGAACCTGCTTTGGTAAAAGAGAGGTTACCATAAGGAGTTACAGGGGGTGCACCGGGATCGCTACCATTGATTGTAGGACTGACTTTATTAGCAGGATTAGCTGCTGAATTTACTCCGATTGCAGATCCATTTTGATAAATATTAAAAACAGAAGTTGTACCATCGTAAGTGGCAGTAAGATGTATCCATGAATTAAAATTCACTTTGGTATCAATAAACTGACCACCCCATGGCACTGCAGAATTAAACATGTGTACTTTAAATACTGCCTTATCCCCTGAGCCTCCATTATCCTGGTAGATGTCTAAATTTCCCCAGAAGTCATCTGTTCTTGAAATCGTAAAAATTCCAATCGCACCAAAGTTGACAGGTGAGTTTATCCAGAACGCAATGGTATAACTTTTTAACCCTTTTATTTTTGCACCCGGATCAAATGTTGCGTAAGCATCGCTACTTCCCTGGTATGCCTGTCCTTTTTTCCCAGCTACAAAAGTGACTCCATGATTGACAGCGGATGTCTGAGAAACGCTATCTATCAAACTTCCATTGAATGCCCAATACCCGACAAGGTTACTGCTGGCAATTTGAGACGATTGTGTAAAACCACCATCCACAGGAGGCGCATCGCCTTTAGGGAAATTATCATCTCTTTCAGCCTTCGTACATGAGGTAAATGAAAATGCTACCAGGGATAAAAAAAGAGCAACATTCTTTACATTATATATAGTCTTTTTCATAAAAATTTAGGGTTGAATCTGTTTAATTGTAATTAGGATTTTGTGTAAGACG
>JBDSHT010000144.1:0-3579 GCA_039918315.1 Ginsengibacter sp.
GTTTCATGCTATGGCGAAACGATAATGCCATCATCGTTGGTAAGCATCAGAATACTTTATCGGAGATCAATTTTGATTACGTAAAACAAAATAATATTCATGTGGTAAGGCGGCTATCCGGCGGTGGTGCTGTGTATCATGATCTTGGCAATCTAAATTTTTCTTTTACAAAAACAGGGAAAGACAGTAGCCTGATCGATTTTGAATTATACACAAAACCGATTGTGGATGTATTACAAAAGTTGGGAGCCAATGCAAAATTTGAAGGCAGAAACGATATCACAATTGATGGCAAAAAGATTTCAGGAAATGCAGAGCATATTTTCAAAAATAAAATTTTGCACCATGGTACTTTATTGTTTTCATCAGAAATGAAAAACGTGAGCGAAGCGTTGAAAATAAATCCTCTGAAATACCAGGACAAAGCGGTGAAATCAATTCCAAAAAGAGTTACGAATATTGCAGAACACCTGAGCACACCCTTATCGATAAAACAGTTTACACAAAAAATAATGGAACATGTAATTGAATCAAACATCGATTGCAAGCCATATAGTTTTACGCCTGAAGACCTGAATGCGATTGGAAAAATCCGTGACGAAAAATATGCAACCAAAGAATGGAACTATGGTTATTCGCCCAATTACAGTTTTAAAAAAGATATTAAAACTGCGGGCGGTATGTTGGAAATGAACCTTGATGTGGAAAAAGGAATTATAAAAAAAGTGAAAATATTTGGCGACTTTTTTAATGAAAAAGATATCACTGAAATTGAGACAGCACTTAAAGAAACCACTCATGATGAGGAAAGTATTCGTAAGACTTTGGGCAATTATAATATTGGAGAATACTTTACAAATATGACGATCGATGATTTGGTGATGGCTATGTTTTAAAGGCACATCTTATTCCTCATCATCCTTTTTAAAAAACCTTTTTATTTTATTCCATTGAAAAAAAATGGTTAACCTCGGTTGGCAAGCGTCCATAGTTGTTGGGTGCTGCCTTGGTTTTTAGCGAACAGTCAATTCAACTTTTTTCCCTAAACCAAATTCAAGAAGTCGGTAAAGTGTCGAAAGTTGTATGTCCGTTTTACCATTTTCAATTCTTGAGATAAAGCTTTTTTTTGCACCGATTCTGTCTGCTAATTGTTCTTGTGTCAAATTTGCAACACGCCTTTCTTCTTTAATAACTTCCCCAATAAGAAACGCTTTTGCCTTTATTTCGAATTCTGTTCTTTTTGAAGTCCCACGGTTGCCGTAACGCTTAGTAAGATGCTCGTCAAATGATGTAGTATTTTTTTTCTTTGTAGCCATGATTATGTTATTTATTGTCAAAGTATTCGTTCATTAGTTTATGCGCTAATTCAATTTCTCCTTTTGGGGCTTTCTGCGTCTTTTTTTGAAAGCCATTGAAAAGCACAACAATTTTTCCTTTGTCAAAGCAGCAGAAAATGCGAAAAATATTACTACCAACTTCAATTCTGATTTCGTAAATTCCCTTTTGTCCTTCTATGTGCTTTAAAAATTTCTCTGGCACACGATCAGTATTTGTCAATACAAAAAGCACATAATCTATTTTCTCTTTTACTTTTTCAGTTTGTCGATCGAAAAACTCGTGAAAATAATGTCGGTAAAATATTAGTTCTCTTATTTGTTCCATTCAAAAAAAGTGTCTTGGTAAAGTTAACTTAAAATGGAACAGGAAGCAAATTAGAAATAGCGAATTATAAAAAAAGTGAAAAATTTTGGTGACTTTTTTAATGAAAAAGATATCGCTGAAATTGAGACCGCACTTAAAGAAACCACTCATGATGAGGAAAGTATTCGCAAGACTTTGGGCAATTATAATATTGGAGAATACTTTACAAATATGACGAGTGATGATTTGGTGATGGCAATGTTTTAAAGCCACGTCTTATTCGTCATCATCCTTGTTAAAAACTCTCGGATGGCGCAAGCGTCCGTGGCTGTTGCACAACACCTTTCTAAAATCTTTATAGTTTAGTTTAAAAATGGTGCTTTAATTTTTGCCGGTATTAATTTGCATTTTTAAAAGCTATTGTGTAATAATATTTCAAATCGTCTAGTGGAATCCGTTAGTATAAAAAAAGCCGTTTGCAGGCTTTGCTGTAGTGCCTTTATGTCTGCTTGTGTTTTTTTGCATTCCCATTTTAGTAATTTCTTTAGGTTATAAGCCATTGCTGCCATCAACATGCATTTGTCTGCCAGCTTTATACCCTTTGTATTCACTCTTCTCATTCCAAAAAAATTAACCAATGTGCCAAGCACCGGTTCCACCGTACTGCTTCGTAGCTTTTTCAAACGTCTGGCTTTTGATGTTTGTAACCTATGGTGCATTTTTTCAAATAATTCTTTATCTACAGTAACTGCTAATGTTTTGTGTCCGCTTCTGCCAATACATTTTTCTTTTAGAGGACACGTTGAACAATCTTTAGCACTGCTGCGGTATTGTTTCATTTTATTACCATTCCTATGACTTTCTTTTATTGATTTATATTGAAGAACTTTTCCCCGAGAACATATAAAGCAGTCTTTTTCCTTGTTATATTCAAATCCTTCTCTTGAAGATTTGTATTGGCCAAAATTAGGAATGTAACCTTCTATATTTTTATTCTCCAATGCGCGTAATGCTTCACTGCTGCTATAGTTACCATCAGCCAAAACTTCTTCTACCTGAAGTTCATGCGCACTTAAATTATCGACAGTATTCTGTAATAATGCAGGTAGGCATTGGCTGTCTTTTTTGTCTGCATAATCACTTTGTATTTGTGTTATAACATGGTTAGCTGTGTCTACACTTACCTGCGCCAGGTAGTTTAATCTGCGTGCTTTACCGGGCTTTACGGATACTCTTGCATCTTCATCAGTTGTACTGCCAAATGTATGATTGCTTAACTTTTTCTTCCATGTACTTTTATTAGTAATGCTTACTTTATCAGGTACTACATTCTGTTTTTTAACTTGATCAGTAAGTTGTTCTTCTCCATCAGCAAGTTCATCGGCATAGTTATCTATGTCATTTATAATATCCTTTTTTATTAAACTTTCCATTGATGCATTTGCCTGCACAAACACGCTATCTATCGCTTGCCTTTTTCCCGATACCATTCCCTTATCAATGCAAAGGCCTAATACCTTTTTGAACATTGCTCTGAAAACTTCCTGTCCATACATCTGTCTTGTGCGGCTGAGTGTACTATGCCAGGGCAAAGCCTCATCAAGATTATATCCTAGAAAATACAGCATATCCAATCTGAGTTTTGTCATGCTGATTATGCGTCGGTCACTATTTAAATTTTCCAGATAACCAATCAGCATCAGTTTAAAGAAAACTACCGGATCAATGCTTTGCTGTCCTTCTGTGCCGTAATATTTTTCGGTTGCTTTGTATAACCAATCTAAGGGTAATAATTTTTTTAACCTTCGGTAAAAATTATCTTCCTCAACATGATCACTTAATTGAAAGTTGATGAATAATTTTTCCTGATATTGCTTTTTTCCTTGCATACTTTAAGTTACTTATGCAAGCATCCAAAAACAATTATCTTTATTAACA
>JBDSHT010000145.1:0-3455 GCA_039918315.1 Ginsengibacter sp.
TGGCCTATGCGTGCCGCACCCGTGCCGCTGATGGAAGATTTGATTGATGTAAACCTTGGTAACGAAGTGGAAGGTTTAGGAGATGTACAACCACTCGTGCCTGGTGAAAGAGCGCCAGACAATCAAAGTGTGGCAAGCAATCAAAGTGCAAAAAAAGCCATTGAATCTCCATCGCAAAATATACAGGCTGATGAAAATGACAATGAAGAGGCTGCTCCCATAGTGAAAACAGAAAAGTCAAAAGTACCTGCTAAAGAAATCAATAAAGAGAGTAGTACAAAAGCAACTAAAAATATCAATCCTTCACCGGCAGTGAATCCAAATCCTGCTCCACCCAAACCAAAAATCCCTTTATACAAAGGAGGCACTGGAACCGGTGGCAATGGTGCTACAGAAGATAATGGCTATCGCAACCAGGGATACAAAAAAGGAGAAGGCGATGCAGGAAGCCCCACCGGAAAGCCTGATGCTTTTGGCAATTCTCCCGGAGGCCGAAGTGGTGTAAGTGTTATCCGCGGCCTTTCTGGCAGACGACCAATTTCATTTCCTTCCATGCAGGACGACTTTAATGAAAACGCAAAAGTATATGTGGAAATTAAAGTGAATGCTGATGGAAAAGTTACCGCTGCCGCAATCGCCCGTGGGACTACTACATCGAATACTTTATTGAGAAACATTGCTCTTGAAAAAGCGAAGCAATTAAAATTTCCAGCCAGCAGCAATCCAATTGAAAGTGGAACGATCCTTTTTAATTTTGTTCTGAAAAGTTAATTGGTCAGCCATGCTACATCATGAATTCTGTAATTAACTTTGCAGTTTATGAACTACGAAGAAACCATTCACTTTCTATATCATAAGCTCCCTCTGTACAGCCAGATAGGGGCAAAAGCTTACAAAGCAGACCTTACTAATACACTCAAGTTGTGCGACTTCCTGGGTAATCCACAACAGAAAATAAAAACGGTTCACATTGCAGGCACCAATGGGAAAGGTTCTACGAGCCATATACTGGCTGCTATTTTTCAACAAAACAATTATAAAACAGGTCTATACACTTCGCCGCATTTAAAAGATTTCCGCGAGAGAATTAAAATAAATGGAGCGATGATAACAGAGGAATTTGTAATTGATTTTGTACAAAGAATACAAGAGATTTCAGAAACGATTCAGCCTTCTTTTTTTGAACTCACGTTTGCCATGTCGCTGGATTATTTTGCGCAAGAAGAAGTAGAAGTCGCCATCATAGAAACCGGGCTGGGCGGCCGATTGGATAGTACTAATGTAGTTACTCCATTGCTTTCAGTGATTACTAATATTGGCTGGGACCACATGGATATTCTTGGTGATACTCTTGAAAAAATTGCCTGGGAGAAAGCAGGAATTATTAAAGAAAATATTCCTGTGGTTATTGGAGAATATACTGAGGAGACGAAAGCAGTATTTGTAGATAAGGCTGCGCAAACACATTCGAAAATTTTCTTTGCGAATGAAAATTATCTTATTAACTCGTTTGAATATTCAAATAAAAATTTAACAGTTGAAATCATAAATCAGCAGAACAAAGAAACTCAATCTTACAGTTTGGATTTAAATGGTCTCTATCAACAAAAGAATATATTAACCGTTTTAGCTGCTGTTGATCAATTGAAAAAATATTTTTCTCTCAATGAGGAAAAAATAAAACAAGCTCTATCAAATGTAAAAACTCTTACGGCTTTGCACGGCCGGTGGGAAGTAATTCATAAGGATCCTTTGGTAGTATTAGACGTAGCACATAACATAGGAGGCATCTCTGAATTAATACAACAGATACAACAAATTTCATTTAAGAAATTGCACATTGTATTCGGAATGGTAAAGGATAAGGATATTCAAAAAGTATTGCAGATACTTCCGACAGGAGCGACTTACTATTTTACCAAAGCGCAAATTCCGAGAGCCTTGCCAGAAACAGAGTTACAGGATCAGGCAGGTATATACAATCTTTATGGGCACTCTTATCCTTTTGTAAACGATGCGCTTAGAGCTGCGCTGGGGAACAGTTGCAAAGAAGATTTGGTAATTGTCTGCGGCAGCGTATTCGTGGTAGCCGAGGTAGATGAGAGTATTATTTCTGAAATTTTTAATGTAGAAAAAATACCTTCCGATGATTCGCAGGAGAATTAGAAAGTATCAAAAGCTACAGCAGCCCTAACTTTTTAAGCGCATAAAAAATACAACTGACGTGCAACGATTGCACGATTTTATTTTCCAGGAAAAGTGTTTTCAATTCCTCGATAGAAATAAGTTCAGGTGTCAGTTCTTCATTTTTATCCAGTTCTTGTTCTCCGGTCTTCACGCCATCTTGTGCTAAAAACAAATAAGTATAATTATTTAAAACACCAGGATTAGCCGCTACTTTTCCCACGAGAGTTATGTTTGAAAAACCATATCCTGTCTCCTCTTTTAATTCGCGTCTCATTGCATTAGTCGGATCTTCATTCTCATCTACAAATCCACCGGGTAATTCTAAAATGGTTTCTGCAATAGGATGCCTGTATTGCTTTACCATCAGCACTTCACCTTCTTTTGTTATTGCAACAGCACAAGCCGATGGAGGTAATTCTACCACAAAATATTCATCAATTATTTTTCCGGATGGAGTTTCGCATTTGTCTTTCCGGGCGGTAAAATATTGATGCTTACTCAAATATTCAGACGATACTATTTTCCAATTCATAACAATATTTTATTGGTCAATAAGAACAGTGCATGGCCCTTAGTTCCAATGATTTCTTTCCCTCAAAGAAGTAATGTGGGCGGCGTGATGGCGACTATGCCATGCATAAGTTTTCAAAAGTTCCCAAAGACTTATTTCCTTTTTTTTCTCCGGATGATAAACGGTGCGCTCCCATTGCTCTTTTGTAAGATTCTGCATCAAGACGTACCATCTATTATGCAAAACATGAAGCAAAGTCAGAGATAAATTCATTGGAACCAATTGACTATCCGGCAACGCAGCCCAGGCATCCTGATTGTATGTTTTAATCGTGGGATTTTCTTCTGTAAGTCCACACTTAAAACGCGTGTAAGCATTCATGTGACTATCTGCAACATGATGAATTAATTGGTTAACCGTCCAGCCATCGGGGCGGTAAGGAGTTTCTAATTGGTAGGCATCCAGGTTTTGAATACCCGCTTCCAGCCATGCAGGAAGCATCCTGATATCCAACAGCAGCAAAGATTTCAGAGCACCGCTATATTCAGCAGTGAAATGCTCCTGGTCTTCTTCCCTGCCTATCGGATATTGCAGACTTTCCTGTGTGTCCATAAAAATGAAATTATTGATTTACTATTTTTACCAGTTCAATAGTAAAAATTAAAGCAGCACCCCCAGGGATATCTCCTCCTGCTCCGCGATCACCATAACCCAGTTCTGATGGAATGAATAATTTCCATTTGCTACCCACAGGCAT
>JBDSHT010000146.1:0-8791 GCA_039918315.1 Ginsengibacter sp.
TTAAAAAAATATTTGAACAAAAGTTGAAAGGAAAAGTGGAAAGGGAATATGTAATGCAGGAAATGGATTCTTATCTGGAAGGATTTGCATTGCCTGGCGAGCGTACAAAGCCCTGGGGCACTGCACATGCGGTGCTTTGTGCGAAAGATGTAATTAATGAACCGTTTGCTGTAATCAATGCAGACGACTTCTATGGACGTGATGCGTTTGAAAAGGCTGCAAAGTTTTTAACTCAGGAAGTGAGTCCAAAAAAATATTGCATCATAGGATACGAATTGGTAAAAACGCTTTCAGAAAATGGAACTGTTAGCAGAGGTGTTTGCCAGGTGAATGAAGACAATAACCTTGTGAGTATTGTAGAACGTACAAAAATATTTTCGGAGGGTGGGAAAATTGTCTATGTTCAAGATGGACAGACAGTACCTCTACCGGTTAGTACTCCGGTTAGCATGAATTTCTGGGGTTTTCACCAAAATGTTTTTCCATATATTCAAACACTTTTCAAAAAGTTTTTAGCTGAAAATTCTTCCGATCCCAAGTCTGAATTTTTTATTCCGATTATTGGCGATCAATTTATTCATGATGATAAAGGAGAAATTAGAGTGATTCCAACTGACGAAAAATGGTTTGGAGTTACTTATAAAGAAGATGCTCCAGAGGTGAAACAAAGCATTCAAAACCTTGTTGACGGGGGTGTATATCCACAAAATTTATGGGGGTAGAAATAGAGATTCTTTTTCTGTATGCATAAAAAGAGGCTGCCTCAGTCTTTATTTTGCGATAGCCTCTCTTATTATTAGACACGAATGGCAAAGTGCTGATGAAGTCGAACATTTCAAATTCAGTAACGCCGATTAATTTAAGTAATCTACCTCCGGGGATTTATATTTTGAAAATTGCAGATGAAGGGAAATCGTTGCAATCATTTAAGATTATTAAAAATTAGAATAGTATTGGTTCTTCTTTTGGTACTGATGGCACGTGAACACGTGCCATGGCGGTTTCTGTGGATCTCGCGTCTTTCCCAAAACATGAAAAGTCGTCATGTGTTGTGTCCTCGAAACATATCTCGATAGGATTATTTTTCTTCCATAATCTGCGTTGCTCTTTCCAGTGCCTTATCAAAAGTATCTGTGACATTTCCTTTACCTATTGCAAATAAAATCCGTGCGTCCTGTAACTCTTTTTTTACCTGTTCGCTGTTCACTTCAGATAAAATTATTTTGGTATGATGTTGTAATGATTCCTGGTGCACTTCTTTTAAAGTCTGTATTCCCGTGGCATCTATAATCGGTACATGTCGCATTCGGATTATCAAAACAGGAGGATGCTTTTCAATGTATCGCATCGCATCTTTAAACTTATAAGCAGCACCGAAAAAAAGCGGGCCTGTTATTTCAAAAACTTTTATTCCTTTGGGCAATTGATATTTTCCATCAACAAGGTCATAACCAAATTCTTCATCGTCTATCTCCTTCGTGAGGATACTAACATCACTGAACTTGATCATGTTTCGCATGAATAAAAACACCGCCAGTACCATTCCTATTTCAATGGCAACGGTTAGATCAATTAAAACCGTAAGAAAAAAAGTAATCAATAAAACGGCTACATCTCCTTTCGGGCCTTTGAGTATCGAACGAAAATTTTTCCATTCACTCATGTTGTAAGCCACTATGATCAGTATTCCTGCAAGAGTTGCAATCGGAATATAGGATGCCCATTTTCCCAAGGCTAATAATATCAGCAATAAAGTAAGCGCATGAACTATGCCTGCGACGGGTGTGCGTCCTCCGTTTTTTACATTGGTGGCAGTACGTGCAATGGCGCCTGTAGCCGGTATGCCGCCAAACATTGATGAAAAAATATTCGCTACTCCCTGTGCTACCAATTCCATATTTGACTTATGATTGCCGCCTATCATGCCATCAGCTACCACTGCTGATAAAAGAGATTCGATAGCGCATAATAAAGCGATGGTGAATGCAGGCTGCACCAAATGTTTCAGTGTTGCAAAATCTACATGAGGTATTTCCGGTGTAGGAAATGAAGAAGAAATAATTCCAAAGCGACTGCCAATAGTTTCTACGGGTAAATTTAAAACCTGCACTAATACTGTGGTTACTAAAATAGCGATCAGAGAGCCGGGTACTTTCTGCGTAACTTTTGGCCACAATAAGATGATCAATATTGAACCGATGGCAATCAGTATTGCATAGACATTGGCACTTCCGATATGCATAAAATAGGAATGCCATTTTTCAATAAAGTCTGCCGGTACTGCATCCATTTGCAATCCCAAAAAATCTTTTATTTGTGAAGAAAAAATGATCAGAGCAATACCGCTCGTGAACCCAATGATGAGAGGATGGGGAATAAATTTGATGACAGCACCCACTCGGGCGAAGCCCATAATCACCAACATGATGCCCGCCATAAATGTGGATACGATCAATCCATTGATTCCATACGTTTGAACAATACCGTAAACAATTACGATGAAGGCTCCTGTTGGTCCTCCAATCTGTACCCGGCTTCCGCCCAATGCTGAAATAATGAAACCTGCTACTACCGCCGTTATCAGACCTTTCTCAGGAGTCACTCCGGAAGCAATCGCAAATGCAATAGCCAGTGGTAACGCAACAATACCTACAATGATACCAGCCAGCACATCATTGCTGAACTGCTTTTTATTGTAAGTCTTTAAAGTATCTAAGATCTTTGGCCTGAACATGTGAACGATTTTTTTCGCAACCAGTTCTATTCTTTCCTGGCATCATTCGGCGGTTATAGGTTGTGCGAATTTACAGGGATTAATATTTATAGGAATAAATTGAAAGTTTCCAATTAGAAATATAGCATGATGTTTTTAATCACTCCTCATTTTCACATGACATACAACCAGCAAATTTTCTAAGGGAATTTAATTATATTTGGTAACAACTATTTCAACTATGGATAGACAAGCCATCATAGAGCGCACGATAAAAGCAATAAAACTTTTGCCCGAAGACAAAGCCCAGGAAATATCCAATTTTGCAGAATTTGTTTTTAAGCAGTACGAAGAATCGCAACTAACTAAAGGTATTCAATCGATGGCTTCAAACGGAGATACCTTTAACTTTTTAAATGAAGACGAAGAACTTTATAGTCTCTCAGATTTAAAAGAAGTCTATAAATGACTAAAGGCGATATAGTTTTAATTACTTTTCCCTTCACGGATTTAAGAGGTAAAAAGTTGAGACCTGCAGTGATCCTATCCGTTAATGAAATGGATTTGACGGTTTGTTTTGTAACATCGCAACTTGCCTGGAGGGAATCTACAGACATTTTAATTTTGCCCGATGAAGTAAATGGAATGCGCAAAGAATCATTGATCCGCACCAATAAAATCGCTACTCTTGATAAGGCTTTGGCAAAAGGACTTTTAGGTAAGTTAACAATTTTGCAAATCGGTGAATTAAATAGAAGTCTTATAAAATTATTTGAATTGGGCTAGAACTCGTGTCCTCTACAACCATCACTGTATAATATTATCCCTGATTAGTCTCATCAATTCAGGCTTGTAGTTTTCTCCTATTAAAATTTCTGTTCCCACATTTTGAAGTCTTACCAAATTGCCTTCTATGCCCGTAAGTTTATTAAGTGGAACTATAAATGATTTATGAACGCGCACAAATTGCTTATCCTTTAACCTCTCTTCCAGTTCCTTCATGCTGGTATAGACCATGATTCTTTTGCCGCCGCAATAGATTCCCACGTAATTTTTCATCCCTTCTATATAGTCAATATCAGCAAGGTTTATCTTCAATAATTTTCCTTTTGATTCTGTTTTTACAAACAAATAATCATCTTCTGTTTTTTGGTTTGCCGGAGTTTTTATTTCCTGAGCTGCTTTTTGCACCGCCGTTAAAAATCTGGCGAACCGTATGGGCTTGAGCAAATAATCAATTACATCCAGTTCATAGCTCTCCAGCGCAAACTCGCTGTAGGCCGTTGTCAGTATGATTTTTGATCTGCCTTTTATCGCCTTAATAAAATCAAGACCGGATAATTCAGGCATTTGAATATCCAGGAAAATGAGATCTATTTGTTGATCATTCACTATTTCCAAAGCTTCCAAAGGCTTGGTAGTGCTGCCAGCCAAAGTGAGTTGAGTGCTTTGCCCAATGTAATGCCTGAGTACATCTATTGCCGGTTGCTCGTCGTCAACAATAATACAGCTTATCATAACTTATCAATTTTTAGCTTGGTGGTATAAAAGTCAGGTTCATCAGAAATGTCTAGTGAGAAATCGGGACCGTAAGTTAACTCGAGTCGCTTCTTAATATTCTCCAATCCAATACCTGTTGAAAGTTCTTTTAATCCGGTCTTCTTTTTATTGCTGCAAAAAAATGAAAGCTGGTGCCCGTTCATCTGTAAGTGAATGGTGATGGGATGTTCGGCACAGGTCAAATCACCATGTTTGAAAGCATTTTCTACCAGGGTAATTAATACGAACGGAATAATTTGAACATTATCTGTGTTGCCTTCTTTTTGAAAAACAACCTGGAGCTCATTGCTGAAGCGGAGCTGATTAATTTTTATCACATTACCCATGTGTTCGAGTTCATCATTCAGCGGCACTTTTCCATGTTTTGCATTTGACTCATTTAAAGCGTACCGCATAATATCGCTGAGCGTTAATATACCTTCAGATAATTCTTCGGAATAGGGCAACGATTTAGCGTATAAAAAGTTCAGTGTATTGTGCAGGAAATGCGGATTGATCTGGGCTTTCAGGAAATTAAAATTAGCCTGGGATTTTTCATACTCCAATTGCAGTGCCTGTTCCTCCAAAAGCTTCTTTCCTTTTTTTTCATCTCTCAGGCTCGTTAGGTAGGCAACCAGAAATGAGATGCCTAGATAAAAAATAGTTCCCACCACCTGGCCCAGGATCAATATTCCCGTAGTAATAGGCTGGCTCGTTTTTCCGTCTACAGAAAAGCGGATATTTTTATTTGTAAAAATGAGTTCATGCAGAATGTAAAATATGGCTAATGCCGCAATGCCCAACAGGGTAGGCGTTGCAAATGCCCTTGCGTCTTTTCTTGCCGCCAGTAAACGGTAGTATTCATTGATTAGAAAGTAGTAGAAAAAACAGGAAAATGCGATGCTTATAAACTGACTTAATAAACTACGCCAGGTAAAAAATTTGGACCAATCATTAGATACTTGCGATACAGGAAATGCTGATGATATGATAAAACCTAAAAGACCAAAAAATAAATAAAATCCAGTTACCACTAAAGTGGTTTTAAGTAACGAATACCGTTTGTAGCTTTGTTCTTTCATGATTTATTTCTTGACCGAAAGATAAGTTAAACATAAAAATACGGGAGGAAAAAATTTCCTCCCGTAAAATAATTATTGACCAATTGAAATGCCTCCTGAACCGCTCTTTGCTCTGTTGCTTTCGTCTTCGACTCCTGTTTTTAATTGGCGTGCAGGCTTTACTCCGTTGCGTCCAAACCGGTAATTCACACTTACTTTAAATTGGCGACTTTCCCAATTAGATTTAAAATCTGTACGCTGACCTGCAAAATCAGAATGAGCTTTGAAATGTAGGCTATTAAAAATATCGCTGACTGATGCTTTTACGCTCATGCGTTTGTTGAGAAATTGCCTTTGAATTCCTGCGTCAAGACTCATGAGGCTCGACACTTTGAAGGTGCCCTGGTAAATAGAAGGTGCGCTATAAAATCCTGTAACCTGAGCTGTCCATACTTTATGAAATACAACACTGCTTTGCATTACTGCCATGAAACCGAAAGCATTCAAATTCACATCACGACCTGCACCATATTTTGCTTTATAATTGGAAAAATTGGTATTGATATTCGCGAAAACACTAAAGGATTTGTATTGGAAAGGATAGCTGATATTTAAGCTCCAAACATCCTGTTGGGCAAGGTTTCTCGTTGATAAGAATATTTTATTTGCCCCTGCTGTATCTGTAATCTGGGCCATCATATCTTTCACATGGCTATAGTTCAGGGTTGCATTTAATTTGTATTTATACATGTACGTTAGCCCGAGGCTGTTAGTGTATTGAGGACGAAGATTAATGTTTCCCTTTACAAAAGTATATTCATCCACGTTGAATTGGAAAGGGTTCAATTGCTGATAAGAAGGACGATCAATGCGGCGGCTGTAGCTCAGGCTCACCTGGTTTTCCGGCTTCTTGTTGAAGTTAATAGTAGCGCTTGGAAACAAGTCAATGTAATCTCTTTTAAATGCAGAATCATTGCCGGTAACAGCTCCTTTATATCCATGAGAAGTACCATCGGATACTGTATTTTCTGCCCGCACTCCGGCCTGAATCATGAAGCCTTTGAACTGACGATTGTAATTTACGTAGCCAGCATTTATGTTTTCTTTGTAAAGAAAATGGTTGCTTTTTTCTTTGTCCAAATCTGCAACAGCAGAGTTCGGTTTATAATACCGGTAATCATTATCACTTTTTACAATTGATAATTTGGTACCAAAACTTAATTTGCCTTTGCCTAAATTTTGCTCCCAATCTGCTTTAGCCGAAGCAATTGAAATATTGCTCGGTGAATGAATTTCGTACGCATCTGTTTTTGCAACGTTGTCGTTCACAGATGTGCTGTTGTAAAGTTGGCTGGTGCCCGAATTGTATTGACTGTAATCAGCATTCACCATCAAACTTTTACCTGAGGGGCTGTTGAAATTGTAGTTTATGTTATAGTTGATATTGTCCTTGTTTAATTGAGTTTCATTCACGGCCATTGTTTGCCCATGTACTTCTTTAGTAGAGAGTGCTGACACCATAGTAGTGCTTTTACCGGGCAATTCTCCATCCATCAAATTGCCACTGATCATGATGCCGAGAATATTATTTTTGTTGATAAAAAAATCAGAACCTGCTTTAAAGTTATGGCTGCTGGTTTTTAAATTATTTATTGTTTTGGTATTGAAGAGGCTATCGCTTTGGTTGCGGAAAATATCCAGCTTAGAATAATTATTGCCATCGCTGTAACCATAATTTCCAAAAATATTTACTTTCTCATTTCGGTAATTTAGGTTGATGCCACTGTTGTATTTGCCGTATTTGCCAATGTTGTAGCCCGCGTTTACGGAGCCATTCAATCCAAGCGACTGGTTCTTTTTCAGACGGATATTAATGATACCGGCATTTCCTGCCGCTTCATATTTTGCTGAAGGGTTGGTGATAAATTCAATGGTAGCCACCTGAGATGATTGCAAAGACTTGAGATAATTGGCGAGGTCTTGTCCGGTTAAAGGAGAAGGTTTTCCGTCAATATAAACCTGCACTCCGTTTTTTGCATTCATGCTAATGTTATCGTCTTTATCAATGTTGATGCCCGGTGATTTGCGCAGCAATTCGAGGAGATCACTGCCGGTAGCATTAATGGTTCCCTCCACATTCATTATCATTTTATCCGCCTTCATTTCTATTAACGGTTTACGAAGAGCCACCGTTACATTTTTTAGCTCAGCCATTGCTGGAATCAATTTGAAAGGGGCAACATTAATCACTGAATTGTTGACCTCTATTCTGTCCGACCATGCCGTACGATAGCCTGTAAACGAGGCTTTCACGAGATAGCTTCCTGCATTCACCTGTTCAAAAGAATAGTCTCCAGTCTTTGTAGAAACAGCCAGTTTTATTTCTGAAGAATCTTTTATGTTTAAAAGACTGAGTGTAGCCCCGGTTAGCGAATGGCCAGATGAATCCTGAACGTTGCCTTTGATTTGCGCATGCGATGCGAAAGAGAAAAAAAGCAGAATTGAAATAAAGAATAATTTCATGATTGTATTTTTTAGCGGGTTATAATTTCGTTTTGAAACACAAACCTACCTGCCTGCTCTATGATCATGAAAAACGTTATGCGAAAAGGGTTATTCTCATGACGAAGCGGTCTTTTTGGGGTAAGAGTTGGGGGAAATACAAGTGATAAGGGGGGAATATATTGTTGTAGTTGAGCCTGCTGAATAAACTTATTCATCCACTAAATTTTATAAAAAAAGGATTAATGATTTTTTCTTTCTGAAAGATTTAAGAAATGAATTTTAGTTAATGGTAGTTGGGGTGAAAGTTGCTAGATTCGTAGTGAAGAAGAATGGTTTTGTGAGCCACGAACCCAGGCGAGTACAAAACGTTCCTACGGAACGAAAGGAACTGCACAATTTTTTTCTACCTACCAGATGTTCCGCTGGAACATAAAATACATTCTGTTATTAACGAAGGGATTTAATCTGAGTGTTTCTTTGCGGTGTTGAAAATAAATTTTTTCGGATGTGCAGGCTAATCCCTTACTCCGTTTATTTCTTTGTTCTGGTAGTAGATAAGATACCTTCGGGCTGTAACTTAGAAATTAAAGTACTCGTTCTTTGTTCCGTTAGGAACATTTCGTGGGTAGCCCAATATGAACAATATTTTATCGTTCCGTAGGAACGTCTTGTGCAACTAAATTAGCAAATCAATTGGTCTGAACATGCACACGAAACGGCGCCCGAATGTGAGTGCCTTGGCATTTGATAGGACTATAAATATTTTATTTATTGAAGAGGGTTAAAGAATGGTGTCGTGAGCCAAGAACCCAGTCCGAAGTAAATCTTAGTGGAGAAATAAACACCAATAACTTAACGTAGAACGGTCACGCAATTAAAGTATCCACCTTTATAATTTATAGAAGTCCTTTATCTTTAATATTCACAGATAACTTAAAAAGTACTGGCTTTTGCTGCATATTGGGGCAGGTTT
>JBDSHT010000147.1:0-7000 GCA_039918315.1 Ginsengibacter sp.
TCTGAAAAATCCGTCCCCAACGAGGGCCACCATCATAACTAAACCAGATCAAAGAAGCCTTGCCTACCACATGGTCTTCGGGTACAAAACCCCAAAACCGGCTGTCCAAAGAGTTGTGACGATTATCACCCATCAGCCAATAATAATTCATCTTGAAAGTATAGGAAGTTTCGGGTTTATCATTGATAAAATATTGACCATTTTTCTCTTCAAACTTATTTCCTTCATAAGTTTCAATGCATCGTTTATAACGAGCTACATTATCAGCGGTGAGCTGAATTGGACTTCCTTTTTTAGGAATCCAGAGAGGGCCATAATCATCTATTGACCAATTATATGATGCGACGAATGGATATAAATAAGGGCTTTTATCGCGTCCCGTCATAGGAATGGGTTCAATACTTTTTACAGTTGGTATCATTTTTAATTGCACCTTTTCATCATCGCTCATGCTTATTCTATAAAAATTATTACCTATGTAGTCCACCTGATTTTTATTGACGTCATCCACATTATCCTGTATGCCAATATCATTTAACTGATCCGGATTGAGCGGAGCTGTTGTGCTTACCAAATAACTAAACTCGTGATGAGGTGGAAGGGGTTGCGCCACTCCATTGATATAAATTATTCTGTTTTTTATCTGTAAAGTATCACCCGCAATAGCAGTACAACGTTTAATAAAATTTTCTCTTTTATCTACGGGCCTCGTGATAATCAAATCCCCGTATTGATCGAGTGTACGCTGTCTTGCTTCCTCATAGGAAATATTCTCCGCTGACATCCTATCCTGAATTACCTGGTAATAGGTCATCTTCGAGCCGTGATCATAATCATTAATTAAAGTATCATTCACCGGAAAATTAAACACCACAACATCCCTTCTTTGAATAGGAGATGCAAACCACCTTGTGTAAGGAATTTTAATCCATTCCACATACGACTTTGTGTTACTGCCCACAATGGTGTGATGCATGAAAGGTAAAGCGAGCGGTGTATTTGGAATGCGTGGGCCATAAGCAAATTTGCTTACGAATAAAAAGTCATTTACTAAAAGTGTTTTCTCCATGGAAGGAGTCGGTATCACATAGGCTTCAAAAACGAAAGTCCGAATTAACGTGGCTGCTACAATGGCAAATGCGGCTGCGTCTATCCATTCCCGTATGGCCCCCTTTTTATAATTTTTTACGACAGCAGTACCGGCATATCTTTCCTGGTCAGAGAAACCTAAATATGGAAAATATATAAACGGAAAAAACACAGTAAGGAAGTGATGAAAAACACCAAACCTTCCAAAATGCTCGACGAATTTTATAAATATCCAGATGGTAATAAACTGACCCGCAACCGGGATAAACTGGAGGAAAAACCAAACCTTATTCAACTCCATTTTCTCCACCATGCACCAAGTATTGTAGTAGGGTACAAGACCTTTCCATGGCGCCATTCCAGCCTTCCTGAACATTCCATAAAGTCCTATCAGAACTCCGATAGTTGCGAGAATAAATAAAAGTAAACCTATACTCATTAGTTAATTTTTTGCGGTGCGGACAAAAGTACCATATTATGGCACTTATTAAAATTGTGTGACAAAATTGTTATCATTAGTTTAACTTTTTCAAACATGCGTTTCGAAACAATGTTGAAATACATTTTGAAAATAAAAAGGCATTATAGAATTTCTTTCAATATCTGACTAACCTCATCTGCTTTATTCATTACCATAAAATGTCCTCCATCCGGAATGACATAATCCGCCTTAATTTTTTTTAATGGAAAAATATGATCGTTACTCCCATGAATGTGTAAAAGATTTTCAGGCCGCCAATCATTTTTCCAGTTAACAATTTCATTGATTGACCAATCTAAATAAATGGGATTGATATTTTTTCGGTATTCATTCGCAAGGCTTTTTTCTTCCTCATTTGTAATACCTAAATTATAATTTTCGATAGGTTCTAAAAAAGAATAAGGTTTTAAGGGGAAAATTTTATTGATTTTTGACTTACCTGTCAGACGCATGTAAAGCGGCATCTCATGAAAATTTTTAACGCTGGAGATTAAAATTATCTTCTCTATAGAAATGGTTTTTGCAATCTCGATACTAACCATTCCACCAAAAGAAATTCCGGCGAGTATAGGATTGGGATGCACGATTTCTTCAGCCATGCGCGCCACATAATCGACCATCGTTTCCTTAGGCAATGGGATTTTCCATTGAATAAAATGAACGTAGTTGTCTCCAAAATTTAAATGGCTGAATAGTCTTTCATCGGCACCGAAACCACTAATACAATAAATGTGTTTCATGATGTGAGGTAATGGTTTGTAAGTTGTAAACTAAACAACCAAAGTACTATTTTTTGGGAAGAACATAATTTTCAACATCTTCAGCGGTGATTGTTTTCCCTGAAAGAATGATTAACCTTTCTACCACATTTCGCAATTCGCGGATGTTGCCTGTCCACCGGTAATCTTGTAAAAGAGCAATCGCTTTTTTATCAATTTCTTTTTTTACCTGGCCATAATCATTGGCAATATCATTTAAGAAACGATCTACCAAAAGAGGTATATCTGAAATACGATCGTTTAAAGATGGAACATGTAAAATGATTACACCTAAGCGGTGATACAAATCAAGACGGAAATTTTTATTTTCAACTTCCTTGAGTAAATCTTTATTGGTAGCAGCAATTATTCGCACATCCACATTGATATCTTTATCGGCACCCACGCGGGTAATTTTTCCCTCCTGCAAAGCACGAAGCACTTTGGCCTGCGCATTTAAACTCATGTCTCCTATTTCATCCAAAAATAAAGTGCCTCCATTGGCCTGCTCAAACTTTCCAATGCGTTGCTTTATGGCTGAAGTGAAGCTTCCTTTTTCATGGCCAAACAATTCGCTTTCGATTAACTCACCAGGTATTGCTGCACAGTTTACCTCCACAATTGCATTATTAGAACGATTACTTTTTTCGTGAATCCATCGTGCTACCAACTCCTTCCCTACTCCGTTTTCTCCTGTGATTAAAACGCGCGCTTCAGTCGGTGCCACTTTTTCAATAGTATCTTTTATTTTTAAAATGGGGCCAGATTCGCCAATGATATCCTGTACCTTTCCCATCTTTCTTTTCAACACCTTGGTTTCTTCCACGAGGGTTGTTTTCTCCATTGCGTTCCGCAATGTGATGAGCATTCTGTTCAAATCCGGTGGCTTGGAAATATAATCGAAAGCGCCCTTCTTTACAGCTTCTACGGCAGTTTCGATATTACCATGGCCGCTTATAATTATTATGGGAGTCGCGCTATTAATCTCTTTTGCTTTTTCTAAAAACTCCAGCCCGTCAAGCTTCGGCATTTTAATATCGCAGAGTACCAGGTCATAATTTTTCTCGCGGAACTTCTTCAATCCCTCCAAGCCATCCGCTGCCTCATCAATTTTATATCCTTCATAACCAAGAATCTCTGTGAGCGTTTTCCTGATCGCTTTTTCATCATCAATAATTAAAATAGAGGGCATCATTATAAAATTTAAAAACTAATAAAAGAAATAATTATAACACATCGATTTACTCTGCTTCCATCATCAGGTAGGCTTTTATAAATCCGTCAATTTCCCCATCCATTACTGGCCCCACATTTCCCACTTCATAATCTGTCCTGTGGTCTTTGATCATTTTATATGGATGAAAAACATAACTGCGAATCTGGCTTCCCCACTCAATTTTTTTCTTGGATGCATTATTCACATTCGCAATTTCCTCCCGCTTCCGGATTTCTTCTTCGTATAAACGGCTCTTCAGCATGGCCATTGCCTTTTCCCTGTTTTCACCCTGCGTCCTTGCTTGCTGACATTCTACAATAAAACCGCTAGGCTTGTGTGTTAGTCTCACTGCCGTTTCCACTTTGTTTACATTCTGTCCGCCACTTCCGCCACTTCTGAAAAACGCCCATTCCACATCAGCCGGATTTATTTTTATCTCAATAGAATCATCTACCAAAGGATATACGTAAACACTGGCAAAGCTGGTATGGCGGCGCGCGTTACTATCGAAAGGAGATATCCTTACCAAACGATGAACACCACTTTCTGCCTTGAGAAATCCATAAGCAAACGGGCCATCAAATTGCAGCGTTGCACTTTTTATACCTGCACTGTCTCCATCCTGGTAATCCAATTCTAATACAGACCAACCTTGCTTTTCACCATACATTCTATACATACGCAAAAGCATCTCTGCCCAGTCTTGGCTTTCAGTTCCTCCCGCACCACTATTGATCTGCAAAATGGCTGGCATCTCATCTTCCGGCTTGTCAAGTGTACTTTTAAACTCTGCTTCTTCTGTTGCTGCAAAAGCACTCTCGTAGGCTTCCTTCACCTCAGCTTCTTCGGCCTCCCCTTCTTTCCAAAAATCAAAAAGTACTGCAAAATCGTCAACTTTTGTTTTCACATCGGTAAACATATTTGCCCAATACTCATTTAATTTAATCTCTTTTATAATGGAAGTGGCCCGCGTATTATCATTCCAAAAACCGGGTGCCAGTTGAAGTTGCTTGTCATTTTCTATCTTTTGTTCACGGTTTGCAACGTCAAAGAAACCTCCTCAAAACCATCAAACGGTCTCTCAAATCTTTAAGTAATTCTATTGTCATAGGCGCAAATATAATGATGAAACTCCTATTTGCATAGTATCGGAAAATTGAACATCAAACCCAATGGGAATAATATTCTTTTTCACAATTCTTAAGGAATTGAATTTTGCGCGGGCCAATAAAATCCGGTAATTTAGAGTACAATTTATTTATGAAATATTCCCTGCTTTTTGTTTTACTGTTCGGTTGGACCTTTAGCTTATCTGAATCCAAAGCTATCTCTTCCGAAATAACCCAGGGCGATCCGGTGGCTAAAATAGTACGCTCCATTGCAAAGGCTGACGTTTACGAAACCCGCGCATATACAGCATCTCATAAAAATACCCTTCAACAAAATCAAAATAAGATCAACCTGGCAAAGGTGGCGTCCATCGAAAAACTAACGCAACTTGTGTTGCGGCACAAAAGAGCAATCGTGCGCTTGTATGCGTTTGAGGCGCTGGTGCAAAAACAAAAAAATATTCCAAAAGAAATTATTGAACATGTAAAAAATGACGACGGAATGATTACTGTATTTGATGGTAACACCACCGTTAAAAAACCGCTGAATGCAATTGCGGCAGGATTTCTTTATTAAAATATAATTCAACCGAATGAGGCAACCTGCCAAATTCAAAAGTTAGCTGCGCAAGGCCAGAGCAGACATCAAAACCACATGAGCACAGAAAAGTATCGGACAGGACTTAAAAGATTTTGGGCAGCTATTCTTGACGGAATTGTTTTCTTGCCATTTTTATTATTAGAACAATGGATTTACAAAACCACCAATAACATTTCCTTCCTTTTCATTTGGGCGACATTTATCGTATTTGCGCCAATTTTATATTCCATTATCCTACATTATAAATATGGACAAACTTATGGAAAGTGGGTTGTAGGAGTTAAAGTTTTAGATATTAATGAAAATAGGAAACTCACACTGTACCAATCAATTTATCGCGACAGTTTTTACCTGTTGGTTGCCTTTATCGCACTATTTTATTACGCTGTCCTTTTAATGCACACTGGCGAGAAAGGAAATATTCTTAATGACTATTCAAGTTTTGCTGACAAACCTATTTTTTGGTGGACAGCAATTGAACTTATTACAATGCTGACAAATTCTAAGAGACGAGCATTGCATGATTTCATCGCTAAGTCGATCGTAGTAAGAACGGAAAAAAGCATCTAACCGGTTTTGTGCAAGCGAGGCTGAAGTGCTAACAATGAGAAGTATTGCACATTACAGCTTTAGTAAGAACTGAAAGAACTTTGTTAAGCGAAAACTTTGTTAGCGAAAGAAGTAATAATGAGCTCTTTATTATAAATTTAGCAATAGTTCGAGCAGAAGGAATTCTAATATCCTATCCTTGCTAAGCAGTGGAAGTAATTGTCTTTTTAAATTCTGGTAAAAATATTCTCAACAAAAAAGTATATTGCAACCCGTTTAATAATCGCGGGTTCGCATTTGATAATTGGAAAGATTTTCAATTGAATCTGAGATTTGCTTACCGAAATAAAATATAGTGTGTATGATCCGTATCTTTTTAGAACATCAATGGAAAAATTTTTGGCGTGGCCGAAATAAAGCCGGGAATATTATAGCCAGGGTGGTAATGGCACTCTTTATTTTATATTTTATTTTGTTGGCATTAGGGGCAGGTTTTTTTATGGAAACAATAATTAAGCAGGTTTTCCCCGGCCAAAATGTGGTTACGGTTTTTAATGGTTTGATTTTATATTATTTCCTTGCTGACTTTTTAATCCGGATCCAATTACAGGAATTACCAACGTTGAGTATTGTTCCTTATTTACACCTCAACATTGGCAGAAATAAAATTATCAACTTTCTAAATATCAAAGCGCTGTTCTCGGCGTTCAATCTCATTCCAATAATTTTATTCCTTCCGTTTTGCTTCACAAAAATTGCTTCCACTTTTGGAGGTTTTGCTGCAGCAATGTATGCAGTGTCCATCATTTCAATTATAATTTTCAACAACTATTTTGTACTTTATATAAAGAGAAAGTCAATTTCAAACATCCTCTATACTGCGGTAGGAATAGGGCTTGTAGGAATTTTCGGCGCGCTGGAATTTTTTAAAATCATTTCAATTGCTTCGGGATCTAATTGGGTATTCAACCATATTGCAGCCATGCCTTTCCTCGGATTTGCATTCACCCTTGCGGCATTAATTATCTTTTATATTAATTCGGTTTATTTACGACGCAATTTATATATTGAAGAATTAAGTACCCGTGTAGAGAAGAAGGCAAGTACCGATTATGCGTTCTTAAATCGATTTGGAAAAGTGGGAGAATTGGCCGCGTTAGAATTAAAATTAATCCTGCGGCATAAGCGTTCACGTTC
>JBDSHT010000148.1:0-4022 GCA_039918315.1 Ginsengibacter sp.
GTTCCCTGCTTTAAAAACTTGCCGTCAAAGAGCATTGCGACTCTGTCACCAGTTGTTTTCGCACAAGTAAGGTCGTGAGTAATAATGATACTGGTAGTGTTAAATTTCACCTTTACATGGTTGATCAGATTATTAATATCGATACAGGTAATAGGGTCTAAGCCTGAAGTAGGCTCATCATATAACATGATCTTAGGTCTAAGGATTAGTGTTCTGGCTATGCCAATTCTTTTTCTTTGACCACCTGAAAGTTCTGAAGGCATTTGATCAATAGATTGTAAAAGCCCGACATCATCAAGCACCGATTCTATTTCTGCTGTTACCTCTTTTCTTGTCAAATGTCTGGAATGTCGCACGAGAGGAAATGCAAGGTTTTCCCTCACCGTCATACTATCATACAAGGCACTGTGTTGAAAAGAAAATCCTAATTGCAAACGCAATTGCATTAACTCCTTTACACCTAATTCATCTACCTCTTTTCCCAATACATTTACAATTCCGCTATCAGGTGACAACAATCCGATAAGAATTTTTATCAATACCGATTTACCTGTTCCAGACCTTCCTAGCACTACTACATTTTCCTTGTTGTACACATCGAGATTGACTCCCTGAAGCACATGATTGTTTCCAAAAGATTTGTATAAATCTTTTATGTGTATCATTCTTTCCCTGGTCTCGTTTAGCTCGTTACTCATATTATTACCTTAATGAGTTAGTTATTTGTACAATCAATATTTCTTCTACAAAAATGAGGAACATGGAGAGTACTACCGCTGCATTTGCGGCACGACCTACCCCCTGTGTACCATTGGTTGCATTGAATCCTTTATAGCATCCCACGATGCCGATGGTAAATCCAAAAATGGTACTTTTTATTACAGAAGAAAAAATATCGAGAAATGTTATTTTATCAAAGGCAGCTATAAAGAAGGCAACTAAACTGGTCATCTCATTGGAATGTACATTCAGATAGGCTCCCATCATGGCAACAAAACCGGTATAGCACATCAACAGCGGAATCATAAAAGTGGTGGCGAGCACTCTGCTCACTACTAAAAATTTAAAAGGATTTACGGCGGAAACTTCCATCGCATCTATTTGCTCTGTAACCTTCATTGAGCCTAACTCTGCACCAATATTAGAACCTACTTTTCCGGCACAGATCAACGCCGTTACTAAAGGTGCCAGTGCTCTTATGATAGCAATGGCCACCAATGAAGGAATCCACGAGCTAGCTCCAAAATCTTCCAGGGAAGGGCGTGATTGTTTTGTAAAAACGAGGCCTGTGATAAACCCTGTTAACGTAATTAAAAAAAGAGATTTGTACCCCACTTCAAAACATTGCCTGATGACTTCTTTTATTTCGTAAGGTGGCTTAAACACTTCCTTAAAAAACCGGAGAAAAAATCGAAATCCTGCAGTTAGTTCAATAAAGAAGCGATCAATCTTTTCGGTAAATAAATTTTTTTCAGAATTTGTAGCGTTCATTTTTTTTTCAATGCCCCGATTGTTGTTTTTTTAACATGATTATTTTATCGGTACGCAAAGATGGCACCAAGAAATTAAAATTTGGTAAATTAGTTCCAAAAATATCCGGCTGCTTAAAAATCAGTACAAATAAATTCAATATGATAGAAGTGGAAAAGGCCATCCTGCATACCAAAAAGTGGATAACCGATGTAGTCATTGGCTGTAATTTTTGCCCGTTTGCGGCAAAAGAAGTCCGGAAGAATGCAGTGTATTATTCCGTTGAAAATACAGACGACATGGAGGAGGCTATGCAATCATTTCTGCATCAATGTATTTATTTAGATGAGCATGAAGACATCAGTACAAGTTTGCTAATCTTCCCCAATTCGTTTCACAATTTTGATGATTTCCTTGACCTGGTTGCCTTAGCAGAGATTTTGTTGAAGAGAAAAAAATATGAAGGTGTGTACCAGGTAGCAAGCTTTCATCCATGGTATCTTTTTGCAGGCGCACCCATTGACGATGCTGCTAATTTCACCAATCGATCGCCCTATCCTATGCTTCATTTGTTGCGCGAAGATATGGTGGAAGAAGTGTTGCAAAAATATCCCAATCCCGAAAATATCCCTGAAAATAATATTCTTTTTAGTAGGGAGAAGGGACATGACTATATGGAAAAATTGCGACTGGCTTGTATGGCAAACTAATTGTATGCATTAATTTTTTAAATAAAACTTACAGTTATGTCATTATTCGGATTTCTTTTATTGTTACTAATTGCTGCTATTTGTGGTGGGATAGGTCAATCACTTGCTGGTTACAGTCTCGGTGGATGTGTGGTTTCCATTGTTGTAGGTTTTATAGGAGCTTTCATCGGTATCTATATCGCTGAAAAAATGGACTGGCCACGTTTTTTCGAAGTTAGTGTTGATGGTAAACCATTCCCCATTATTTGGGCTATTATTGGTGCAGCGATTTTCACTTTTGTGATCGCATTGTTACGAAGGGCGTTTGTAGGGAGAAGTTAAATAGACACACGAGAAACCGACTTCCTTATTTTTCGCATTTTCTTGCTGGATTAGAATACGTGCAATTGATTGGATTCAACAATGTTCAAAAAAAGTTGAGATATTTCTAATGCGCGTATGGAATTTTAAATTTCATCCATTATATTTGGACTTCACCGAGATTTAAAAATAATGTTCAATCTTATTCTATTTGGCCCGCCTGGGAGTGGGAAGGGGACACAGTCAGAAAAACTGATCGCTAAATATAATTTAAAGCATTTATCCACAGGAGACCTTTTGCGTAGTGAAATAGCTAATAAAACAACCTTAGGTTTGGAAGCGAAGAAATTTATGGACGCCGGAAATTTAGTCCCGGATGATGTAGTCATTGGAATGATTGGAGACGCTCTTGATAATAACCCAGATGTTGAAGGATTTTTATTTGATGGATTTCCCCGTACCGCTGTTCAGGCCGAAGCTCTTGATAAATTATTATCCATAAAAAATACTTGTATCGATGTAATGCTTGCTTTAGTAGTTACTGAAGAAGAATTAATTCAAAGGTTAGTAAAACGGGGGGAAACAAGTGGCCGCGTGGATGATGACAACGAACAGGTGATAAGAGCCAGGTTAAAAGAATACCAGAAAAAAACAGCAGCAGTCGCCGATCATTACCGTCAGGAGAATAAAGTAGATTTTGTAAATGGCGAAGGATCGATTAGCGAAATATTTGATCGCTTATCCAACGAAATTGACAGACTGAAAGTTTTGCATAACTGTTAGGATTTTACTTTTAAAAAAATTGAAATGCTTAAGCTAAAGGAAGAATTTTTAAAGAATGAATTCATTCCTTTGTTGAGGCAAATAGATCCTGAAACCAGCCCCCGGTGGGGTATTATGAATGCCCAGCAAATGGTGGAGCATTTTGCTGATGCAGTAAAAAATGCCAGTGGCAAATTGATTTTACCGATTCTTAATGAAGGTGAACGATTAGAAAAATCACGCCAGTTTTTACTAAGCGATATTCCATTTAAAGAAAATACAGACAATCCTCTTATTCCAAAAGAAGGCATTCCTCATCGCCTACCCGACATAGCTTCTGCTATTGATAAATTACAAAAAGAACTGGATCATTTTTTTCATGTATTTGAAAAAGATCCGCACATGCAAACCGGCAATGCGTTTTTTGGGCAACTTGATTACGCAATGAACATTCAATTGTTACGCAAACATGCACTACATCATTTGCGTCAATTTGGGATAGAGTAGTTTTTTTAGAAATGAGTTTCTATTTTTATGGAGAGATTTTTTTTAATTCCTTTTCTCTCTAATAAACACTTTCCCCCTTTAAGCATACATTATTCCCATAATTTTATAATTAACTTAGTGAAAAATTGGTATAGCTTCGTCGAACGATAAAATGAGAAAATTCATCACCGCCATATTAGCCGTATTGTATTTGGGAACATCTTCCGGTGCAACCATGCACATGCATTATTGTATGGGACAGTTGGCTGACTGGGGAATGAGCAATAGCAAATC
>JBDSHT010000149.1:0-10604 GCA_039918315.1 Ginsengibacter sp.
TAACAGAGTTTGCTTCTCCATCTTTTCCACCCCAGTTTGCTTCATAATTTCCTTTTTCTTTTTCCCAGGACACCTCCTTTGCCTGCGGATATTTCTGATTAAAAGAATCTTTTACGGACTGAGGCACATTAACAGATTCACATCCGGACAACATACCGGTGAGTAATACACTTCCAACGAGCGTAGCTAACAAATATCTTTTCATCGTTTTCTTTTTTTAAGGTTATTATGATGTGATACATGTAAGTTGCAACATGAATCTGAAGAAATATTGAAGGTTATAGTTTTTCTTGAAAAGGCCGGCCGGATCGGGATCTTCAATGCAACAGACTACCCATTACCATTGTCAGGAGGCGCATTTAAGTTGTCATTCATCTGCCCTTTATCTTTTTTAAATTCTAATCTTCCAAACTTCCAAGTAAAATTAATTCCGATGGATCGGGAGCGAATTGTGCGGATTTGGTTGATGCTAAAATCAGGGCCAAATATTTTTGAACTCAGCCTAATATCTTTATGAAGAAAGTTGGTAGCGGTAATCGCAATGCTTCCTTTTTTACCCCAGAATTGCTTCCGTAGCGCAAGGCTGTAACTCGTGTATGAAGCAAAAGTTCCCTGTGCTTCGTGCTGCGCAGATCGGAAGTTTCCGAAAAATTCTGCTACCAGTGTTTTTGAAAATTGGTAATCTGCATTAAGATTCACACGATAATTAAAACTATTGTAATTCAATCCTTTGTCAATGGCATTTATCGTGCGACGCTCATAGAAAAACGCGTTCGTTCTCAGATCAAGTTTTGAAAACAATTTTGTAGAAGCATAAAGATTAAGACCAAAATTATTTTCACTTCCAATATTTCGGCTTGAACTCACCGCCACATCTTTATAGGTAGTATCGCCTACCTGGTAAGAAGGATAGTAAACAATATAATCCTGAATATCATTTTCATTTTTCCGGTAGAAAAGATTTACCATAAAGGTTCCTATTTTATCAATATCGATATTATATCCTAACTCATATCTTCTGCCGATTTCCGGTAAAAGTTGAATATTTCCGGTCGACAAATTTTTAGGATCACTGGTATTGATAAACGGATTTAAATCTCCGTAATCGGGCCGTTCAATTCTCTTCGTATAACTCAGTTTTATTTGTGAATTATCACTTAATTTTTTCATGAAAAATATGGATGGTACAAAAGTATTATAGCCCGGCACCTTTTCCTGTTTTTGGGCGTTGGAATAATAAGTATTTATCTCTGTGCGCTCTTAGCGCCCACCAATTTTGGCATCGAATAATTTAAAAAAAGGAAAGGTGAGTTCGCTATAAACAGCATAAACTTTTTGGTGGTAACCGAGATTATCCGACAAATAATTATCGGTAATATAATTTCCGGAGCCATTCAGTTTTAAAACTTGTGAGTTGCTCGTGATATCATAAAGCCCTAATTTGCTACCTAAACCAAGCACAATTTTTTCCTTTATTGGCTGCGTATAATCAATCCTTATTTCAGATTCCTGTTCATTACCAGGGTTTTTAGCTTTAGTACTATAAAAAAGTGAATCATTAGGAAGAAGGTATTGATAATTATTGTTCAAATTATCGCGGTTGCCACGGCTTGTGTTAAGCTCAATATTTAATTCCTGATCTTCTTTCTTAAAAGTTTTTTTATAATTAAGATTGGCATCTACGTTATGAAAACGACCGTTGCGATTAGCATTGATAGAATTTTCAATCTCAGACAAAAGAATGTCACCGGCATTTCTGGTTTGTTGTGACTGACTCGTTATTCCGTTACTATTGCGTCTGCATTTTCATATCCAACAGATCCCGAAATACCGTTGTATTTATTTACATCCCAATCAAACCCAACGCCGGTTTGGTATCCGCTTCTTTTTTCTTCTGAGGAAGAAGACTGGTTTAAAGATATTTTATTATCAGAAGCAGAATCAGTGGTTACCCTTTTGGATGTTGAAAGCGAACGGGCTTTTAGACTTTTATTGCCGCTTACAAATGCATTCAGACCAAACGTTCCTTTGCGTGCATTAAAATTAAAGGAACCATTTTCAGTCCTTGTTCCTGCTGTAAGTGATAAGTTTCCGTTAATGCCCTGCGAGTTATTTTTCTTGAGAATAATATTAATAATTCCTCCAAGTCCCTGTGCATCATATTTAGAGCCAGGAGTAGTAATTACTTCAATACTTTTTATCTGGCTGGCGGGGATGGACTGCAATACATCGGCAATATTACTACCGAAAGCTGCAGATGGTTTTCCATTAATCAAAAAACGAATACTTGCACTTCCTGCTAATTGTATATTACCATCAACATCTACAGAAACCTGCGGTACTTTTTTCAAAACATCCGTGGCTACGCCTACCTGGGAAGTTATATCCTGCTCGGCATTGAAAACCATTTTATCTATTTTATTTTCAATGATCTTAGGCTGCCCTGAAATGGTAATGTTTTGTAGCGTTGTTGCTTTTGATTGCAAAACGATAGTACTTACATCTGCTACCGGATGTTCTTTATTAAGGGTGACATCATTTAAAATATGTGCCTTATAACCTATAAACTCAGCCACCAATTTATAAGTGCCTGCTGCCATATTATCAACGACAAAATTTCCTTTATCGTCGGAAACAGTGCCATTGACAGGCTTTTTTGAGCCCAAAGGAAAAATAGAAATTGTTGCATATTCCACTGGGTGACGGGAAACTGAATCTATCAGTTTTCCCGTAATCTTAAAATTGGAACTTGCAGATTGTTGCGCCAAAACATATAAACTAGCAACACACAAAATGGCAGATAAAACTATTGATTTCATTTAAAAAAATTTGAATAGCCGCGAAGGTATTTTGCGATTCTGTAGCAAATTTGTGGGAATCAGAAAAAGGCTTAAATAATTAAGAGGCAAAACCTGTTAAATGAAAAAACCATCCCGATAAGTGGGTATGGTTCATATTGTGAAATTTATTTAGACTATTTTTCTGTTCTTACAAAGTTTCCGATTTCATCAAAAATTACATCTTTTCCATTTATCTCAACCTCATAAGATGTTTTGTCCATAGCATCTAAAACTTTTCCAACATCACCAAATTTAGCTTTTTTGTAATGCTCTTTTATGTAGGTTTGAGTAGCTTTTGGAAGCTCGCTTACGGGAATTGCTTTTACAATTTCTTTAAAAGTGCCTGATGGCGTGTATGTAACAGAATTGGCTTCTCCGTCTTTGCCACCCCAATTGGCTTCATAATTCCCGTTTTCTTTTTCCAAGGTAATGTGGTGCGTCTTTGACACGGGAAACTTTTTCATCAAAGCACTTTTTACAACAGCAGGAACATTTATATGTTCTTTGCCTTCATTGCCTTCATTTTTTTCCTGCGCGAATGTGGCACTGCTTAATGCAAATAAAATTGCGGTTAAACCTAAAATCTTTTTCATAATTTTTAATTTTTAAAATTTTATTTATTTGTTTTTACGGTGTAAACCTATAACCTGAATTTGAAGGAAATTTGAAGATTGGACCTGTGGGAGTTAAAAAAAAATTAAAGCAGGAAAACCCTTCTTATAGTTGATCAATAATTTGAAGAAACAAGACTTTCCAATAAGAAGGATTATAATTTAAATCTTGTTTGCCAAAGCGGACAATGATGATATTCTTTTGTGGATATACATAAATATATTGCCCGTATAAGCCGGCTGCATAATAGCTTTTATACCTTTCCGGCCCCGTAATCCAGTTATACTGAAAATTAAATTTCCCTGCCGCTGTGGTATCTGGTTGTGTTGCTTCCTTAACCCATTGTGGTGCCACAATCTGCTTCCCATTCCAATTGCCATTATTTAAAAAAAGCCTACCGAGTTTTGCAAAATCATGTGTAGTCGCATTTAAACAACAAAATGCTTTTTCAATTCCCGAATCAGTTTCATTATCAATATTCCAAAAAGCGTCATGCTCCATCCCTAATGGTTTCCAAAGTTTTTCTTGTAAATAATGTGATACGGTTTCATGGGTTGCTCTTTCAATTATTAAACCTAACAATTGATAATTTTCACTACCGTAGTTGAAATGTAGCCCTGGAGGTTCTTCTATTTTTGATTCCAGCATTTTCTCTCTCAATGTTGTAGTATAGTAAAATTGTGCGTTATCAGAATTTGGGTTGTATTGCTGCTTTGAAAAACGAATACCTGACGTATGTTTTAATAAATTCTCAATGGTTATTTGTCTAAACCGCTTGTCAGTAAACTCCGGAATAAAATCAGTAATAGACTGATAGACACTTTTAATTTTGCCTTCCTGGATGGCAATTCCAATTAATGTAGAAACAAACGTTTTAGCTACAGAAAAACTAGATACAGTACTACTGTCATTGTATTTGGAAGCATAAAACTGATACAATATTGTATCGTTTCTAATAATCAAAAAAGAAAGAGTGTTATGTAATTTAACCATACTATCCAATTCAACTCCACTCGGGTCAATATTGCGGTCATCCACCTTTATCATTTCACCTATCTTATCTTTTCCGCTATAATTTATAAAATTAAAAGAGCTATTACCTTTTTCAATTACTCTTTTTGGGAAAAGCCTTGCATTTTTTTCCTTTGGAATATTATATTCTATAGGTCGTATTAGTTTACAGGAAATCAGGCAAATTGATATTATTAGAAGAATTTTTAAAGACATTATTTTTTAGTATTTAATACACGATCATTTCTTATGTGAAATAATTTTATAAAGAACGGGCACTGTCGTTATAAATACTAGAAAAATTACAATCACAAACAAATGTTGCTTCAGGTCAAACCCGAAATTATTCTGGAATAATTTTTCAAGATAATGTCCTGCCATCAATACAGTAAAAACCCATGCAGCACTGCCTAAAACATTGTATCGCAAAAAGCTCTTTTTATCCATCTTAACAACGCCGGCCACAACCGGGGCAAACGTTCGCAGCATAGGTAAAAACCTCGCTAGTACAATAGCAACGCCTCCATGTTTATCATAAAATTCCTTTGCCTGGTAAAGATGTTTTTTCTTAAACAGCCAGGTGTCTTTTCGTTTGAAAAGTATCGGCCCTGTTTTAAAGCCAAACCAATATCCCAATTCGTTGCCCAAAACACCTGCAACGGAAATCAGGACAAACAAAAGCATCACTTCTAAAAAGTCGTTTCCCAGCCCACCGGTAATGAGAGTACCGATAAGCATTTTGCTGTAGATTCCAGAAACAAATAACAAGCTGTCTCCCGGCAAAAAGAAACCAATCATTAATCCTGTTTCAGCAAAAATGATGAATAACACAATCCATATTCCTCCATGATTAATGTAAAAAACCGGATTTAATAAATCTTTAAAAGTGATGGTCAAAAATTCAATCATGTCTTATTCAATAATGGTTATGCATTTTTAATACTTAATTTTTAAGACTTATATAGTTCTGACTCCGAAAGAGGATTTATTTAATTCTCACAAACAATATTTCCTTCAGCAGTAAAAATCACTTCTTTAGTTTTCTTGCCATTCGTCAGGTCCACCATGTACTGAATACTTTTATCTGCTAATATCAATTTTTCAATTTGACCACCAGCGTTATATTTCCCAAATTGTGTTTTCAAAGAAGTTCTTATTTTATCCGGTGCAGTGGATAAATCAACATCTTCTTCCTGCTGAACATAACTTCCATCAGGTTTAAAAATTAGTGAAAAAGTAGGAGCACCTGTTTTTTTAATAGCGATATCAACGGCAGGGCCACCACCACATAAGGGGTCAGAATCCGCGCTAACAATTTTATAGCCATCATAATTTTTAGAAACGAATTCTTTTACACCTAATGGAAGGTTAGCTGCTGAATAATTTGAAGTTGAAGAAGGAGTTGTAGAAACGACTGACGTCCCAGTATCCTTTTTCATTGCTGTAGTTGCGCCTTCATTCTTTTCGTCTGCCTCTTCTTTGCTTTCATTATTACATGCTGTGAAAATCAACATGCTTAACACTACTGTGATGGTAAGAAATATTACTTTTTTCATGATTGAAATATTTTAATTAATTCCAAACCTATAGCATGAATTTGAGCGAATTCTGTAGTTATCTATTCTACATTAAAATCAATACTGTAAAAGAAATTTAAAATCTATTTTCGTACCATCAAATTTAATACTGAAGGAATTATTTCTGGACTTACTTTATTTATTTTTCCTTTGTATTCGCTATTTATCTAATAGAAGTTTTCATCCAAAAATAGTGGTTGTAAATATTGAGGGTGATACTTGTGTAGGGATGATTATTTTGATTGGTAAGTTATAAAGAGAATCAGGTTCAAAATTAAGTTTCATCCAATTCTGCCTTGTTGCTGCTATTCTTTTGCTTCATCGTTAAATACATTACGCCAGCTATTATTATAATAAAAAATACAATGTTTATAATCACCAATGAAATTCCTAATCCACCATCTTTTGGTTGTTGTATAAGCAGATCACCCAGAGAAGCGCCGATGGGTCGTGTAACAATAAATGCGATCCAAAATGCTAATACCCCACCAATTACTTTATAATAGGTTAAAACACCAGCTAAAATAAAAATGGAACCAAAAAGAATTAGGGAGTTTAAATATCCAAAATTTAAATGTTCTGATACAGTGTCGCCAACGCCCGTTCCTAAAGCAAATGTGGTCAAAACAATCCACCAATAAAACCTTTCTCTTTTATCGTTATTTATAGAATGGATAGAAAGAGTATGCTCTTTTTTATACCAAAAATAAAATAATAATCCCATGGCTACCGTGAATACAACATCTAAATTAAGTATAGAAACATTTAATTTTTCAACTAAAAGATCAGTGATTAGCGTTCCTTCAATACTCATCATCACGATTAACAACCAATAAGAAGGTGGGAAATATTTTTTTTGCTTAAAATTCCAATAAGTAATTCCAATCGTAATAGCACCCATTATGATGGCAGTTAAGGTTAAGCCAAGGTTTAAATTTACCGAGAAGTAATCAGCAGCGGTTTCACCAACGGTTGTTGATAATATTTTTATTATCCAAAATAAAAGACCTAAATGAGCAACTCTATTTATTAATTCTTTTCCCATAATATAACTTTTAGACTATTTTATTAAGTGCAACTATTTAATAGATTATGCTTCTTTGTAAAAACACAATCTTTATCGCAAACAAATTATTGCTGGAGGCAAGTTTTACAAATCTATCTGACTATTCTGGAGAGAAACTGAAGATTACTTCTCTAAAGATGGTGTTGAATTTTATAAAGAAGGTATCTACTTCCCACTTAATCCCGTTACAAAAACAATGGTCCGTAGCATAAAATTTTAAAAAAAAATACCTCTCACATTGCAGAGGAGAGGTATTATCAACAAACCCAAAATCAAAGACTAATCGTTTTGGCCATGAACCTCGCATTTACAACCGGTATTCGGTTTTTCTGCTACAGTGCTATCCTCATGCTCATTGTTTTCATTAGTTTCAATTTCCTCTTTTATAAAGTTTCCACTGTTCGAAAACTGCGCTAATTTTTCAATACCTGATGAAACAAAAAATGCACAAAAAGCAACGCTGTCTTTATTAAACCAGATGCGGACGGAATCTGTTGGATACCTGTGCATAAAGGAATCCTTTACTACCTTTGGAACCAAACTGGCAGCCACAACAGGACAGTCCTTTTCATTAGTTTCCCCTTTTTCTTTTTTACAGGAAAGGAAAACAACAGTTAAAATAATAGCGATCAGAAATAATTTTTTCATAATGGTATTTTTTTAATTAATGATTAATTTTTAGAGTTATTAAAAATTTATGTTTTTCCTAAAACAGGTATTTTATTTTTCAGGGGGAAATTATACTTAGAGAGAGTCAAAATAAGAAAATAATAACAAGTAGCATTGATACCAAAAAAATAATAAACACCAGGAAATAGAACATTAATGAGATAATATCTTTCATACTTTGATGCATAATTATTGTATATAGTAGAATTGTAAAAACGCTCACCTGAAGAGCTTAAAAAAAATCTATGTAGGAACTGTTTCTATTAAATAGTGAAGCATACAAAAGAAATGGTTGGGTATCAGAATAAATAAGTCTAGATTTTTTGAAGGAAAATAATGAAGAAAAAGAGGGCTTTAACTGTTATAGTTTTACTTTCAATCCTGTTAAAAAGCCAACTGAATTCGGGAAAGAATTTACGGAAACATTACTGTTCATAGCGTTCAAAGCAAACCGCAATGTAGGAGAAAAAGAAAGCGATAGTTTTTTATAAAAATTGTAATCCACTCCTACTCCTGCCAGTCCACTAAAATAAAATTGTTTTAATCCGTGAACCTTGTCAGTTGTTTCCCTTTCCTTTTCATTTCCACTTTTCAATTCGGTTGTTATTCTTCCTCTCGTTAAAAAATTAGCAGAAACACCACCCAATGCATTTAAAGTAAATTTTCCTTTATATAAATTATATTTTAAAGACAAAGGAATTCCTAAATATTGTAAAGTACGAAACGTAGATGTTGACAAAATACTATCTCCAACATGTGGGTTATTACTAAACGATGGTTTCACAAATGCATCTCCTAAAGAGGTGGCTAACTTATATTTAATGCCTCCTGAATTATCCCGTTGTGCATAAATTATTTTTGATTCCAATTCAAAATTTGATGTAGTCAACGTAACACCTGATTGTAATCCCCAATGTTTTCCATTTGTATATTCTATCAAAGAACCTAGTGTGAATGAATAACTTTCAGACTCTGATTTTTTAAAATCGTGGTTTCTGGAATTTGCATGATCATTATTTTCGTAATGATAAAAGGTGATATCGGGAGAATAAAATACGGTTACTGCAAACCGGGATTGTTGAACTGATTTTAATGGCTTTTGAATTATCCTTTTCTCAATTTGCATCAATGGATTTATTTCGGATAATACCATATTCGGCAACCTTTCTCTTCCTATAATAATTTGTGATTTATTTATTTTTGTGTTGCCAAAAACTATTAAACTTAAAGTGTCTGATGCCGATAAATTATTTTCAAACTGAATACCAGAAGAGGCTACAACATCATTAGAATTTATTTCATTCGATTTATTCTTTTTCTTAATAGTAAACTTTGACGCAGCAGGCAAAAGCGTTTCATTGGATTTTGTATAATTTATTTTAGAATTTAAAATATCTTTTGTGGTTACTACATTCAAAGGTTTTTTGGAATCTTTCTCTTCGCTTCTAACAATAACTTTATCAAAATTTTCATTGCTGCTTTCTGAAAGCGGCTTTGATTTTTTGACAGAATTGATAGTTAAAGAATCAACGTGTTTTTGTAAATTGATTGTTACGGATTCTTGCTTTAGCGAATCAACCCGCGCTTTTGATTCTTTATTTATTTCAGAAAAATTATTGCTCGGTTCCACAGAATTTTTATCATGATTCATCAATACATACATACTTAATCCGGCAAGGAGAACCATTAATAAAAAAGCCACTTTCTTTAGTAAATTGTATTTCTTTTTTATACTTACTATATTGTCTTTATCCAGCCTTTTTTCAATTCCATCCCATGAATTTTGAGAAGGACTTTCTTCATTATCCTCAAGTGCTGTTCTAAATAAATTTTCAATATCATGTAAATTTTTATCCATTCGATGAGATTTGATTGGCAATTTTCATACTGTTTGTAACGGCTTTTTTCAAAATCACTTTTGCATCATGGAAATTAGATTTCGAAGTCCCTTCAGATACACCCAATTGCTTTGCAATTTCCCGATGTTTCAATCCTTCAAATACATAAAGGTTAAAAACCATTCTGTACATTGGAGGCAAAGCCTGCACTATTTTCAATAATTCCTTTTTGCCCAATTGACTCAATACATCGGAATTATCCATGACTTCAATAGCTGAAAAATCTTCTACATTCTTGATTACTGCATGCATATTTAATTTTGATCTGTAATTTGCAATAGCAGTGTAAACCATTATTCTTCTCACCCATCCTTCAAATGAACCTGCAAATTTGAAAGTATGTAATGATTTAAAAACCTGAACAAATCCATCCTGAAGAATGTCTTCCGCTTCTTCCCTGCATTTGGAATAACGCATACATACTCCAAGCATCTTTGGTGCAAAATGCTCATATAACTTTGATTGAGAATGCCTATCACCGTTAACACAGGCGTGTATCAAGTTTTTAGTTTGCTCCAAAAATTCAATCTGGTTTACACAGATAGTAGGATCATTCATTTAAAATGGTTGGGTAGGAATAAGTATTTCAGAGATCAAAAAGTTTCAACACCTAAAACTCACACTAAATTCTGAAGCAATATTGAAGATGTTTTGTTAAAAATAGTCTGCGAATACTCTTTCTTACTACCCAACCAATCGCTAAAATATTACTACCTAATAAACAATGGCATTCGTAATTAGCTTTTATCCGCAAAGAAATTCTATCAATAAAGTTTTATTCTTTAAAAGAAATTTCTTACAACTACTCTTTTCAATAATATTCATTTTTACTACAACTACTACAAATGCGCAAAACGGTTATACCATTTCCGGCAAGATAACCGAGGTCACTTCCGGCAAGCCATTAGAGAATGCCACAGTCCATCTGAAG
>JBDSHT010000150.1:0-8415 GCA_039918315.1 Ginsengibacter sp.
GTTTAGTTTTTGTCTTGAGCTGGTATTCTATCAGGTGTCCTTTTACAGTATTGTAGTTCTGCAAAGTGTTGCGGCTTTTGTCCTTCCCTTTACTTTTTATTTCACCTGCAATGAATCGGTCAATCAACTTAAACAAACTGTCACTGCCTTCTTTGTGATCTTCAACACGGTTTATATATCCTTGCAGTGATTCTCTGAGTGCCTGGGGAGAAGGAACGCCAATTGCCAGAGCATCCGTAAATGATTTATTGCACCTCTTTTCTAATTGATCAAGAAAATCATTTAAAGATTCAGATCCATCGCTGATTGTAATGCTATTGCTTTTTAACCTTTGCTTTTTCGGGTTCCAGTTTTTGGGATCAACTGATTGGCCTGTAGAGATAACACATCTTTTGCCTTTATAAAACTTGTATAAAAGAATTAATTGTTTCCCGGCATCTCCCTTTTTAGCATTAGGTTTTTTGAGGTAAAAATTTACTTCTCCCATTGTGCAAAAATTTTATTGTTACAACAAATGTAATATTATTTTTTACATTTCAATCAATGGTTGACGGATTAGTTGACGGTTTTATGGAATGGCTTTTTAGATTGAATGATTTTAAGAATGTCAATAAGATACTGTAAAATCAAATGTTTAAGATAAAATTGAATAAAAATGAGATTCTTGAATCCCGCACATTTTCAAAGGTTCAATTCCGTTCCCGGGTACCAAGCCTCAATGTAATGTTGAGGCTTTTTTGTTGTATGTACTTCGTCTATATTTTATATTCAAAAGATTTTGATCGCTATTATGTAGGTCAGTGTGAATATCTTAACGAACGTCTTAAAAGACATAATGGCAAAGCGGTTCCTTCAACGAAGGCGTACATTTCCTGGCAAATGATTTATACAGAATCTTTTTCTACAAGATCTTTAGCTGCTAAACCACGATAATTTGATTCACGTTCAAATAACAAAACTTAGTTTTTATCTTTACCCAACGCGATAAGTAATTCTCCTTTTTTGATTTAAACCTGCCTTAATTAAAATACAATGCCTACACTCATAACGTGCCCTTCCTGTAAACATCAATTTGCCCCTGAAGATGCGATTGCACGCTCACTTGAAAAAGAATACAAAGAAAAATTTGATACCGACCGGCAAAATTTGGTGAAACAATTTGCGGATCAGCAAAATAAACTTGAACAAAAGAACCGTGAATTTGAATTGAAGAAAGAAAAAGAAAATCAACTTTTTGCAGAGCGGATGCAAAAAGAAAAACTGAAAATGGAAGTGGATATACAGGAACGTTTACGGAAAAGCATTGCAGGAGATTTTGAAAATGAATTAAAAATTTTAAAAGAATCTGTGAACGAGAATCAGGAAAAATTAAAACTAGCCCGCCAAAAAGAACTGGAATTTTTACAAAAAGAAAATCAACTGAAAATTAAAGAAGAAGAGTTGGAAATTTCGTTGCAGAAAAAATTAGCTGAAGAACGTTTATCTATAACGGACCAGGTGAGAAAGCAGGAAAAAGAACGCAATGAAATAAAAGAAACGGAAAGCCTCCTGAAAATGCGCGAGCTTGAGAAGCAAATTGTAGATCAGAAAAAACTGGTTGATGAAATGAAACGCAAAGCAGAACAGGGTTCCATGCAATTGCAAGGTGAAGTACAGGAAACTGCGCTTGAAGAAACACTTAGAAACGCTTTCCCTTTTGACTTGATTTCTGAAGTAGGCAAAGGCGTACGTGGCGCGGATTGCATACAGGTGGTACGAAATAATTTTGGACAGGAATGCGGTAAAATTATTTATGAAAGTAAACGCACAGAAAATTTTGGTGGTGATTGGATAGAAAAATTTAAAAAAGATATGCGCAGTACAGGTGCAGACATCGCTGTGTTGGTGACTAAAACAATGCCTAAAGATTTGGAATGTTTTGGATTAAAAGACGGCATTTGGATTTGTACTTTCTCTGAAGTAAAGGCTTTGGCAAATGTGTTACGCGATGGAATTATCCGCGTTTATAATTCTTCTAAAAAGCATGAGAACAAAGGAGATAAAATGCATTTGCTGTACGACTACCTTACCAGCAATGAATTTAGCGAACAGTGGAAAGCGATTCGCGAGGGATTTGTTTCAATGAAAATGAGTATACAGGTAGAAAGAAATGCGATGGAGAAATTATGGAAAGCCCGGGAAAAACAATTAGAAAAAGTATTGCTAAACGCAGCTCACGTAAAAGGTTCTGTGGAAGGAATAGCAGGTCAGGACTCAATCCACCTAAGCCTTTCAGAAGATGAACATACTCTGCTTGATGAAGAATAAACCAATTACTTAAGCACCCAGGCCAGGCAAAGATTATCGAAGAATTGAAATTCAATTTTCAGATCGATCTTTTCTTCTTTAATAAAATGGGCATCGATAAATCCATTATCATTTTCAATAAATAATTTTTCCATACCCATATTTCTTTTAAAACTAAGTGCGCCTTTGCCATACCATTTATAAATAGATTCCTTACTACTCCAAAAAAGGGTTATAATTTTTCGGGCTTCACCAGCATCCACAGGCACAAGGCTCAATTCAAAATCCGTCAGGAATTTATTTTTTACCAAATCAATTTTAGGAGTTATTATTTCTACATCGATGCCTGCAATCTGTTGTTCGCTAATGATAGCTGCTGCATAATCGCCACAATGAGAAATAGAAAAGTGAAATGCCTCATCATTCAATAACGGTTTTTTAGAAGTATGTATCTGCACCTGATGAAATGGAAAATCCGGTTTCAGTATTTTCAATAGATATCGACCTGCGAGGTGTTGTATTCGTTTGTGAGCATGCGCAATTACGTTTTGAATACTAACCTCATTTGAAAAAAATTCTTCGGGCTCCGTGATGTGCCACACGGCCAATTTGGCGAATTGGTTAATAGTATGTTGATAAAATAAGGGCATAAATAAAAAATTATCCGTCTATTTGCAACCATAAAAATAGCAGGAAATAAATGATTTTATCTGACAAGCGTATTCTGGAAGAAATAGAAAAGAAAACAATTATTATAAACCCATACAATAGAGAAAAACTGGGTAGTAATAGTTATGACGTTCACCTTGGTGCCAACCTGGCGATTTATAAAGATGATGTACTTGATGCAAAGAAGCATAATGAAATTGAACATTTTACCATTCCTGAAGAAGGCTTTGTATTACATCCCAATCAACTTTATCTTGGTGTTACTTTAGAATATACCGAAACGCATGCCCATGTTCCTTTCCTGGAAGGAAAATCTTCTACAGGTCGCCTGGGTATTGACATACATGCTACCGCTGGGAAAGGTGATATAGGATTTTGCGGTCATTGGACCCTGGAAATTTCCTGTAAAATACCCGTTAGAATTTATGCAGGAATGCCTATTGGCCAATTGATTTATTTCCCATTGGAAGGTGAAGTGGAAGTAGCTTATGACAAAAAGAAAAATGCCAAATACAGCAATCAACCCAACAGTCCTGTGGAAAGCATGATGTGGAAGAATCAATTTTAGTTTACACAAATTCCAATACAGAAATTTCTGGCAGAATGCCTACGCGCCCCGGATACCCAATAAATCCATAACCTGTGTTGACATAGAGTTGTTGTTTCTCTTCTTTATACAACCCTTTCCATTGCTTGTACATATATTGAACCGGGCTCCATTGAAAGCCTGGAATATCCACTCCAAATTGCATTCCGTGAGTGTGGCCGGCAAACATCAAATCGATATCTCCATAATTTGGCCTCACCTGTGCATCCCAATGACTTGGATCATGACTGATCAACATTTTAAATGAATATTTTTCGGTACCGGCCGTGCCTTTTTTCAAATCCCCGTACTTCGGAAAACGAGCTTTCGCACCCCAATTCTCTACTCCTATTAATGCAATCTGTTCCCCGCCTTTTTCTAAAACAACATGTTCGTTCATCATCAAATTCCATCCAAGATCTTTATGAACTTTTGCCAGATTGATAAGGTTCTGCTCCTTAGTAACGCCCTTGTAGGGCCACTCCGCATAATCCCCATAATCATGATTTCCAAAAGTTGAATACACTCCCATCGGTGCTTTTATTTTACTAAACACATCCATATAGTCATCCATTTCTGAAGCACGATCATTTACCAGGTCACCACTAAAAATAATCAGGTCAGCTTTTTCCTCCATGATAAGATCAACACCGCGCATTACCGCTTTCTTGTCAGCAAAGCTTCCGGCATGAACATCGCTAAAATGGACAATTTTTAATCCTTTAAAAGATGCGGGAAGATTATCATAAGAAAGGCGAACTCTTTTTTTAGTGTAATTATATTTGTTGGTAAACCCATACATCAGGCTTCCAAAAAGCGTGGAACCCGCTGCTACACCCATCCAGCTAAGAAAAACAGAACGGCTTATCTGAACATCCTGCATTTGGGAAGCCTCAGTCTTTGAAAATAATAATTTACTGCCTCCCCATTGTAACAAACGCCTGATATCGTCAACAAGAAAGAACACAATGGCAGTAATCTCGGCAAAGAAAAATGAGATAACAATAGCAAAAAGATAGCTTCTTGTTTTCTTTGAAAAAAAATCAGTACCTGTAAAAATAAAAAGGAGAAAGCTGATGATAGCCAAAATGGCAACAATCCAAAACAGTGAAAAAATAATCGTCCTTGTTCGTGAACTAGCTGCATGACTGATTGTTTTTATTCCGACAAAAACATAGTAGTCTAACAAAAGCATGATAACGACGAAGATGAAAGCCCCTAATGGTGTTCTCATAAAATATTTTAAACTAAATTAAAAATTGATAAACTCTGAAAGTTGAAAGTTAATAGCCTTAATTGTTTCTTCATTTAGATTGCCATGAGCATCAATTACTTTATCAATTACTGAAATGGGCAACTTATTATAATGAACATTCATGCGCAGGTAATGCAAGGTATCAGCAAGGTGATCCATGCCCCGCAAATTACCCGCCCGCCCGGTAGCAACGCCGGTCAGCAAAGCTTTTTTATAATGCCAGTCATTCCGGATATCTGAATTATCAATAAGTGCTTTCAGCACGCCGGGATAGGATCCATTATATTCAGGAATGATAAAAATAAATTTCTTGGTAGGGATTAAAATTTCTTTTTCCAGACTCAGAAAATTCTCATCGCGGATAAGCGGATTAAAGTTTTTTAAAGAAAAAAGTGTTGCGTCAATGCTTTTTTGATATAGAAATTTCTGGTATTGCAATGCCACTTTTTCTGTGTGACTTCCTATCCTGTTAGTACCGCTTATGATGGTGTACATTAATAAAATTTAAAATTCATTTGCATAAAAATACGTTTGCAAAAGTAAGCAACGGGCGGCAAGGGAATCTCTTCAAATTATGAATAGAAAAATACTATTGCTTATTTTGAATTATTTTATGAAAACTTTATTGCAATTAGGAATAAATAAAAGAACCGATCCTTAATTTTCCGGTTTTATCATTTGTTTATAGAGATAATTATTCAATATTCGTTGACCTTGATAATTTAATGTTTATTTTAGCACCTCCTAAAAAACCAGCTTTCATAAATACATCATGGCATTGCCGTTCACTGCTTTGAAACATTCTATACGGGACAAAAACTATGGCTAAAATAATCGGAATTGCAAATCAAAAAGGCGGAGTTGGCAAAACAACAACGGCAATAAATCTTGCTGCCAGCCTTGCGGTGCTGGAATATAAAACCCTTTTGGTGGATGCAGACCCACAGGCAAACTCCACTACAGGCGTGGGTTTTGACCTTCATAACGTTACAATGGGCCTTTACGATTGTATGGTAAATGAGACCCCGGCCAAGGATGTAATTTTAAAAACTGAGATTCCATTTTTGGATCTTATGCCTTCACATATTGACCTCGTAGGAGCTGAAATTGAAATGATTAGCTACCCGGAAAGAGAGTCTGTTCTAAAAAATATTTTAAAGCAAATTTCTCCTCAGTATGATTTTATAATTATTGATTGTTCACCTTCTCTGGGATTAATTACTGTAAATGCTTTGGTGGCTGCGGATAGCGTGGTGGTGCCGGTTCAGACTGAGTTTTTTGCGTTGGAAGGATTGGGTAAATTACTAAATACAATTAAAATAGTGCAGAACCGGCTGAACACTCAATTGCAAATTGAAGGTTTATTGATGACGATGTATGATGGCAGATTGCGTTTGTGCAACCAGGTTGTGAGCGAAGTACGCCATCATTTTGAAGACCTGGTTTTCAACAGCATCATTCACAGAAATACAAGACTTAGCGAAGCTCCCAGTTTTGGAAAACCAGCAATCCTTTATGATGCAGATAGCAAAGGAGCTATAAATTATCTCAACCTTGCGAAGGAAATTTTACAAAAAAACAATATGACTAAAATGTCCCAGAGCGAAAAAATCCTGGAACATCCATAAAAAATGAAAGATAAAAAATCTCCTCCCGAGGAAATAAAAAAGATGACGATGCTCAACAGAAAAGAAGGATTGGGCAAGGGAATTCGTTCGTTACTTCAAAACATCGATTCAGATTTATCGGTTACTGAAAAAAATTTAGTGAAGGATTCGCCTGATAGTGCAAAGGCTATATCACGAATTTCGTTAAGTCAGATTGAAGCCAACCCTAATCAACCAAGGCGTGACTTTGATGCAAATGCTTTGAGTGAGTTGGCTGCTTCTGTAAAAATGCATGATATTATTCAGCCGATTACAGTAGCCAAAATCGCAAATGGCAAATACAAAATCATAGCCGGCGAAAGAAGATTTCGTGCAGCAAAAATTGCCGGCTTACACGATATTCCTGCATACGTAAGAGAAACAGATAATTCTAAAATACTGGAGCTTGCCTTACTGGAAAATTTGCAACGGGAAGATCTGAACGCGATTGAAATAGCGTTGAGCTATCGCCAGCTAATGGAAGAAATGAGTTACACGCAAGAGCAACTTGCTGAGCGTATGGGAAAAGAAAGAAGTACCGTCGCAAATTATGTAAGGTTATTAAAATTACCTCCCGATATTCAGGCAGCGGTTCGCAATGGAAAATTAAGCATGGGTCATGCACGCGCGCTTATTAACGTAGATGTGGTGGATAAGCAATTATACATTTTTAATGAAATAAGAAGCAAGGAACTTTCGGTGCGGCAAACTGAAGATCTTGTAAGAAAAATTTATACCCCATCGCCTGTCGGAACTGCTAAAACCAAGTCCTCACTTCCGCCATCATTGAAAAAAATTGAGGACGATTTATCATCTCATTTTAGCACCAAGGTGAAAATGACACATAGCAAAAAAGGGACGGGAAGCATAACCTTCGATTATTTTTCAATTGAAGAACTTAGTGCCCTGTTAGATAAAATGAATGTGTCGGTTGATTAACTTATGTCAGTAAAAAAACTTTTTTGTTTCTCTATTTTTTTCCTGCTTTTGTCGCAGGCAAATTTTTTATTGGCGCAACAAAAAAAAGATTCTTCGTTTGTAATAAAGCAAACATCGAAAGACTCTTCCGGCAAAAGTTTGCTGGCACTTGATACTGCTATTAAAAAAACGCACAACCCAAAAGTGGCCACTTTCAGATCGGCGGTATTGCCGGGATGGGGACAGGCCTACAATAAAAAATATTGGAAAATTCCAATTATTTATGGAGCACTGGGTACTACGGCGGGAGTATTTTTATTCAATATAAAAACTTATAATCAGGCACGTCAGGCAGTAATTTACTTGTCGGACAAAGACACCTCTAATGACAAACTTGTGGCAAAAAATCTAAGAGCATACTCTGTAGAAAGCATTCGGCAATACAGGAATATTGTTCGGCAAAACATCGACTATTCGGTTTTGGTCTTCCTGGTATTTTGGGCGTTGAATGTGGTAGATGCCACTGTTGATGCGCATCTCAAAGCATTTGATGTGAGCCCTGATATCGCTTTAAAAATAAAACCAGCTTATAATTATTCCACAAATAGTGGAGGGTTGTCACTCGTATTTTCTTTCTCTGATAAAAAAGAAAAACATTTGATGCCACTTCCATAAGTATTTTATATTTTCACTATTATGTTACAAATCGCATTATTAGGATACGGAAAAATGGGCAAAGCCATTGAAGAAATTGCTTTAAAAAGAGGCCACAAAATTGTTTTGAAAATCACAGACGAAAATCTCGAAGACCTTAGTAGCGAAAATATTTCGAAAGCCGATGTAGCAATAGAATTTTCTACACCCGCTAGCGCAGTTAATAATATTTTATTTTGTCTGCAAAATAAAGTTCCAGTCATTTCAGGAACTACAGGTTGGCTCCACGACTTAGAAAAAATTGAAAAAGAATGTGTCGAAGCAAATGGAACATTTTTGTACGCCAGTAATTTTAGTGTAGGAGTCAATTTATTTTTTGAACTAAATAAAAAATTGGCTTC
>JBDSHT010000151.1:0-6703 GCA_039918315.1 Ginsengibacter sp.
CCCCCGGTGGTAAACAATTTATTTCTAAATTAAAAACTGATTTAAGTGCATTCGTTTATTCCACTGTTTTTGGATCTGTTAACTCACCGGTACCCAACATATCACCCACTGCATTCCTGGTAGATCGCTGCGAAAATGTGTATGTATCGGGATGGGGAGGCAAAGCCAACTCAAATTTTAAAAGAGGAAATACGCTTGGAATGCCCACTACACCTGGCGCAATAAAAGCTGTGTCTGATCCTACGGGAAGTGATTTCTATTTCTTTGTTTTGGAGAAAAATGCAGCCTCCCAATTGTATGGAACTTTCTATGGACAAAACGATACCGAATCCTTTGGTGATCACGTGGATGGTGGTACCAGCCGCTTTGATCGCAATGGAGTAATTTACCAGGCCATTTGTGCCAACTGCGGGCGCAATGTGCCTTTCCCGGGAAATCCGGGATCATGGTCACCAACAAATCTTGGCAATGCAGGAGGTAAATGCAATTTGGGAATGCTGAAAATAGAAATGAATTTTACAGGTGTTCGTTCCGGTGTACAGGCATCTATTGATGGGGTAGCGAATGATACTACTGGTTGTATTCCTCTCCGTGTAGATTTTAGAGATACAGTAAATCTTGGTAAAAGATTTTACTGGGATTTTGGTGATGGTACTGGTGATACCACCACGGCTTCTACCAATTCTCATCTGTATAATAATATTGGAACTTATCGCGTGCGGCTTATTTCCATTGATAATTTGACCTGTAATATTTCAGATACTTCTTACACTCATATTTTAGTTGGAGATAACAAAGCGAATCTGGATTTTCTTTCTCAAAAATTGCTGCCATGTACCAGTTTGGGATTCACTTTCACTAATACTTCGACAGCAACAAGAGGAGGCTTTCAGCCAGGAACTTTTACATGGGATTTTGGTGATAATACTCCTCCGGTAACGCAAGGCTTTACTCCGCCAATTACTCACACTTATGCCGGTCCGGGCACATACCAGGTTAGGCTTACTTTAAATGATGTTGCTTTTTGTAATTCACCGGATGATACTGTCAAAACCATCCGCTTATCACCGGAAGTAAAAGCATTATTTACTACTCCTGCCAAAGGTTGTGTGCCGTACAATGCGAAGTTCACTAACAATTCGTTGGGTGGTTTGAATTTTGAATGGGACTTTGGTGATGGCACTACTTCAACGGAGGAATCTCCCACTCATTTATATTCGCAAGTGGGCGACTTTACTGTAAGGTTAAGTGCATTTGATTCTACTTCATGCAACCTGGTTGATAATGCAAGCTTCACGATAAGTGTAAGCTCCATTCCTTCTGCGTCATTCACATTTAATCCATTACAACCGGAAGAAAATGTGCCAATTAATTTTATAAATCAATCGCTTGGAGCCACTTCCTATTTATGGAATTTTGGTGATGGTGATACCAGTGTGGTATTTAATCCACGACATATTTTTCCGGCCACAGGAACTTATAAGGTTTGCCTGGAAGTTACCAACGATACGGGTTGTAGCGATGATACCTGCCTCGATGTGAAATCGATTATTAAGCCATTGTTAGACGTGCCTTCAGGTTTCACACCGGGACGATTTGGTGCCAACAGCCAAATAAGAGTGCAAGGTTTTGGAGTGAAAAATATGCAATGGATAATCTATAACCGGTGGGGCCAAAAAGTGTATGAATCTACCAGTTTGAAAAGCTCATGGGATGGAACCTTTAAAGGAAAGTTGCAACCGGCTGACGTGTATGCTTACACGTTGGATGTTACTTTCACTGATGGAACTAAAACAAGGAAGACGGGTGATATTACTTTAATCAGATAATCTTTTTTTATGCAAAGAAATTTTAAAATATTTTTTCTTTTCTGCATCAGTCTGATGTTGGGTAAAAATGGATTTTCTCAAGACCTCCATTTTTCCCAGTTCTTCAATAATCCACTTCTTACAAATCCTGCCAATACAGGTTTCATCCCTGATGCAGATTATAGGATAGGTGGATCATACCGCAATCAATTTTCCAATATAATGGCCGTGCCCTATAAAACGATGAGTTTGTATGGCGACGCCCAGGTTTTTAGGAATAAAATAGAAACCGGTTGGCTTGGATTGGGTGGTGTTATTTTGCGCGATGTTGCCGGAACCGGTGCGCTCACATCAACAAAAATTTACGGATCAGTTGCGTATCATCAAATGCTGGGGCTTAGCAGTTTGTTGACGGCCGGATTTAATGTAGGCTGGGCCAATAAAAGAATTGATCAAAGTAAACTAACTTTTCCTGACCAGTTTGATGGTAAATTTTTTGACGGCACACTACCCACATCGGTACAGCTTTTAAATAATAGTGTCAGCTATTTTGATATGCAGGCAGGTCTCAACTATGCTTATTTTCCAACTGAAGATATTTATGTGAATGCAGGGTATTCTATTCATCACGTGAACCAGCCGCAGGAAACTTTTTTTGAATCAGGCCCTGAAAGTAAATTAGCCATGAGGCATATTGGATTTTTAAATGGCATTTTTAAAGTGAATGAAAATGTGATTGTGAATCCAAATATATTTTATACAACCCAGGCGAAGTCGAGTGAAATAGTTTTAGGGTTGAACGGTGCTTACAATCTTTCAGGCGACGGATCTAAACAATTAATTGCAGGTATGTATTACCGTTACGGTGATGCTGTGGTTCCAATGGTCGGGTTAGAAATAAATAATATTCGCTTTACTTTTAGCTATGATGTTACCGTGTCTTCTTTGAAAAACTTTAATCATTTAATGGGTGCATCAGAATTCAATCTAATGAAAAAAGGATTCTATAATGAATATGATGGGGATCGCAGACAAACGCTTTGCCCAAGCTTTTAATGCGATTACAATCCTTTAAAAAATAACTTTCTTAATAAATTAATTTTAGGAATTCTTCCTTTTTTCTTCGGGATACATCAACTACTTCATTGTTCTCCATCACCACCTGACCACCGTCGCCTCTTATGTATTTTTTTATATAATTTAGATTGATCAGATGCGAATTGTGTATCCTGTAAAACCGATACGGTTGTAAAATTTCTTCGAAGTCTTTTAGCAGTTTTGTTACTAAAATATTTTTACCATCCATGAAAAATATTTTGCTATAATTAGAGCTGGATTCAATCCTTAATATTTGTTTTATCTCAATAAATTCAACTCCCTCGCTTGTGGCAATACTTATTTTATCATGCTGCGATCGGTAACTGGAAAGGTTTTGCCGCAGCACATCCAGTTTTTCCGGCGTCTTGTTATGCCTGGTTTTAAATAGTCTTCCTACCGTGCTCTGTAGATCATTTACTGAAATGGGTTTCACTAAATAATCAAAGGCGCTTATCCTCACCGCATCTATAGCATAGTGATTGTAAGCGGTTGTAAAAACTACTTCAAATTTTTTTTCTCTTATTTCTTCCAACATTTTAAACCCATTCATCCGTGGCATTTCTATGTCCAGAAACACAACATCTGGTTTTAAACTTTCTATCATTTCTATTGCGGCTTCAGGTTTTTGAGTTGTGCCAATGATGGAGAGATCGGGGCAGAATTCAATAATTTTTTGTTCCAGATTTTGCAAACTGGGCAACTCGTCATCTACCAGAATAATTTTCAGGTTTTCCATTTTAGCATTTTTTATAGATTAAAATTACTCTGCAATTTACTTTGTCTTTAACTTTAATTGTACTCTTGTTCCTGTTGATTGGCGAGCTGCATCATACAAATCTATTATTTCTATTGAAGCACCTCTTTGTTGGCGGTTTAATATATCAATTCTTTCCTGTGTAACCTGTAACCCAAGGCTTTTACGCGTCTGGAGGTTTTTCATTTTGTATGATAAGGATTGTTCCCTTCCTATTCCATTATCTTCAACGGTATAAATAATAAATTCACCCTGTAATGTTATCATTAGTTTTAGCTCCAGGTCTTCAGCTTCACTGGGTGAAAGCCCGTGTAAGATAGCATTCTCCACAAATGGCTGAATCAACAGAGGTGGTACAGAATAGTCCCCATTATATAATTCAGGATCGATCTCTGCCTTGAAAATAAATTTATTGTTGAATCGTAATTGCTCCAGCTCCACATATAATTTTATAGCATCAAAATCTTTCAGAAATGGTACTGATTCCACACGGCTGCTTTCAAGTATGTTTCTGATAAGAGAGGAGAATTTATTGAGGTAATTACTGGCGGCCCGCTTTTCATTTTTCATGATAAAATTTTCAATACTGTTGAGGCTATTGAAAATAAAATGGGGGTTCATTTGTGCCCTCAATGATTGCATTTTTGTTTCCGCGATTTTTTGTTTTAGTGCAGCCTCATCTCTTTTTTTTCTCGACTGAATATTTTTATAAATAAAAAACGACGTAGCAACTATAAGTATTAATAAAATAGCAATGGCAAGAAGTAACGCATTTTTGAAACCAATATCCTTATCCTGTATTATTGAAAGTTCTTTGAGGTGTTTGTTTTCAATTTCAGTTCTGCGTAGCATCCAATCAGTTTCCTTTATGACTACATTCCTATGATTATTTTCAGAGAAAATCGAATCCCTCATAGAACTGTAGATCTTAAAATAATGAAACGAGGAATCCTTATTTCCTGTAGTTTGATATAGGTTGGAAAGTAGTTCCGCTGAGTAGGCTATGCCTTGTTTATAGCTCGTTCTGCGGGCAATATTTATTGCGCTATCAAGTAGAATAATTTTTTGATTGGCAGGGATTTTTTTCAAATATTCGGCCTGTGCAATGTAAACCTGGTAACGGTTTCTGAGATCCTGCTGTATGGTAGTTTCTTCAAGTGCTTTTTTAAAATAGAAATTTGCAGAGTCCGATTGGTTTATGGATGCTTTGTATTTTCCAAACCCGATGTAGTACAATCCTAAAACATAACTGTCGTCTGATTTAATTGCATAAGGTAGTCCGGTTAATAGATTTTTATATGCGTCTTCATAGTTGTTTTCTTTTAAGTCGCATTGTTGCAATAATTCGTAATTGATGGCCAACCCCCGGAATGCACCTAACTCTTTATTTAATTTAATTGCATTGTGTGTGTATTGGCGACACTTATTGAGGTCGTTGAGTGACATGAAATTTTCTCCAATATTATTCAACGAAACGGCTTTAAGCCTTTTGGTACCAAACGCTTCTGCAAAATCGATTGCCGAAAAGTAAGCACTGTTGCTTCCTTCAAAATTGGCTGACGTTGAAAGTAAAATTCCGAGGTTGATTTTTGCAAGGGATTTACCATAATTGAAATTCATGCTGTCGCTAAGCGAGGAGACTCTTTCGTAATATTTGAAAGAAGTACTGATATCATTTTCATTGGTTCTGTAGCTGATCCTGTGAAGTGTAAGAATATATTCTGAATCTACAACAGGGTGGGTTTTCACCCAATTGATCATGCTATCAACGCTCGTGTTCTGTGCATTAGATGACGCACTGAAGGATACTAGAAGTACCGTTATGATTGAAAAATATATTTTATTTAATTGCAGGAGATAAAGTTTTAAAGTCTAATTTATTGTGATTGGATTATTGAATGAAATATTAAGTTACAAACCTATCAGTAATAGATCCAATTAATGCCGTTATTAATTAGCAGGGCAGTTTCATTGAGCAGGTGGAATATAAACGAATGTAAACGGATTGGACATTTAAAAAAAAAGTTATTACAGCGAATCTTGGAAATTTAGATAAATATGTTCTACTATTTTTTGGGATGCGCCCGCATTTTTATAAATGTAATTCTTAGCCGCATTGCCCATGGATTCAAGGGGTGCAGGGTTGCTTAATAAAAAGCTTACTTCCTTTTCAAGCTCTAAAGCATTGCTGATACTAATGGCTCCTTTGCAATCAATCGATTCCTGTGCTTCAAAATTCTTCTGATGCTCTGGTCCGAAAATAACCGGCTTTCCGTACACGGCAGCCTCCAAAATATTGTGAAGGCCATCTGCTCCAAACCCTCCGCCAACATACGTTATTGTTGCATAAAAATACAAACGCGATAGCATTCCGATGTTGTCAATAATCAGGCAGTTTGATTTTTGGGCATCGCTGAATTGTGGGCCAGATTGAATCCATTCAGAATAAAAAATGCAACCAGAAAATTCTTTTTTTACATCAATAAGATTTTCCTCATCAATTTCATGTGGTGCGATTATAAATTTTATTTCCGGATGGATTTTTACAAAATGCGTCCACTCGGCCTCATCGTCTTCCCAGGTGCTGCCTGCTACAATTACAGGTTGATCACCACAGAATGCAGCAATGCCGGGTATTTCAGTAAAATGCGTTTCGATATTAATAACCCGGTCACAACGGGTATCTCCTGTTACAGTTATTTTCTCTTCCTGTATTATTTTTTGTAATTCAATTTTCGAAGACTCATTTTGAACAAAAAAATGTGTAAAACATTTCAACATGTTTCTGTAAAATGACCCATACCATTTAAAGAAGATTTGGTCTTCTCTATATACTCCCGAAATCATGTAGAGGGGTAAATTTCTTTTCTTTATTTCTTTCAAATAATAAAACCAGTATTCATATTTTACCCAAAGCACCATTTCCGGTTTCACGATATCAAGAAATTTTTTCGCGTTCCGGGACGAGTCCATCGGGAGGTAAAAAATATTCTCATAGTCGTTTTGCTTTTTTACAATTTCATATCCCGATGGCGAAAAAAAA
>JBDSHT010000152.1:0-8693 GCA_039918315.1 Ginsengibacter sp.
AAAAACCATCAAACTACTTCCAATGAATTTCAAGCGAAAAGATTTTTTAAAATTCGGCGCATTAGCAGTAACAGCGGGCACTCTACCGGTACTGAGTTCTTTTTCTAAATCAAAAAATTCAAAAGAAACTGAACCCAATCTTTCGTCACTTTTGGCAGACGTGCAACCCATTTCTAATGAGGAAAGGGAAGCAAGAATTGCGAAAGCACAAACGTTGCTTGCAAAAAACAACATGGGTGCTTTAGTATTAGATAGCGGCACCTCCCTGGAATATTTTACAGGAGTAAAATGGGGAAGCAGCGAAAGAACTATGGTCGCAATTATTCCGTTAAAAGGATCAGTAAAATATGTATGTCCTGCATTTGAAGAAGGCAGGTTCAGAGAAAATATAACTATCGGAAACGAAGTATTTGTTTGGCAGGAAGATGAAAGTCCTTACCGTTTAATAGCGAAGGTGATTAGTGATTCAGGATTTAAAAAAGGAAACATTGGAATTGAAGAACGCACACGATTCTTTATTGTAGATGGGATTCAAAAAGCGGCTCCACAATTTCGTTGCGTAAGTGGAGATCCTGTAACCATTGGCTGTCGCATCATTAAGTCGCCCGCAGAGTTGGCACTGATGCAAAAAGCAAATGACATTACACTCGCTGCAATTCAACAAGGTGTGGCCCAGTTAAAAGAAGGAATGACTCAAGGAGAACTTTCTTCAATAATCAATGCAGCCCAAAGATCATTGGGAGGCACGCCTGATTTTGCACTTTGTCTTTTTGAGAAAGACGCTGCATTTCCCCACGGTACAAAAACTCCCGGAAAATTAACGAAAGGACAAATCGTACTGATGGATTGTGGCTGCAGGGTTTATGGTTATAGCTCTGATATCACGCGCACCATTGTATTCGGCGCAGAACCGACACCACGCCAGTTAAAGGTATGGAACCTCGAAAAGCAGGCACAGGAAGCTGGATTTGCTGCCGCAAAATTGGGAGCTCCCATGGGCAACATCGATGCTGCTTCCAGAAAAGTAATTACCGATGCTGGCTTTGGCCCAGGTTATAAACTGCCGGGCTTACCTCACAGAACCGGCCATGGTATTGGGATGGATGGACACGAATGGGGCAACGCACTTAAAGGAAATACCCTTCGGCTGGAACCGGGTATGTGTTTTAGCATTGAGCCAATGATAGCTATTCCCGGCGAGTTTGGCATCAGGCTGGAAGATTGTGTTTATATGACTGAGAACGGTCCAAAATGGTTTTCAAAAACAAGTAAGTCTCTCCAGGAACCTTTTGGCTAATCAAACAGACTCCTTTAATCTTCTGAATTTTTTAATCCGAATACTATAAATTTTTCGGACTATAATCTGTGTCTAAAATCGAAAGATTGTAGGGCTCTTTTTATTCCTTTATCGGATTTTAAATTAAATCCCGATTCAGTAATTCTTGAACGAGATCAGGTTTACTCCCGCCATAGTTTTTATTTATGAAAAAGTTGATCGGAATCCTAAAAATAGGCACTGAATAAAATTTTTCGCTTTCTGTAATTCATTTGCGTGTACGTTAAAACACTGGTATTATTTCCATCCGATTAAAAATAAAAATTACAATTAATCTTATAAGAAGGAACATGTTTATCATTCTAAAAAAATTTTATACCGCTTTTTGAAGGTGCTATTCTGTCATTTTGGTTCTAACAAATATTGAAATTTATTGTTACAAATTTTTATAGAAAAAATTCTCCCTCTGGATAAAAATAAATTTGACAATATACGACAAGCATGGAGCAAGATCGCATGCATAGCGGATTGTAGCTCAATATTAAAGATTGAAAAACTAAAAATAAGAGCAATCGATTGCGTTGCCGAAAAACGATTTTCATTTATAGATTGCACAAGAAAAAGTTAAATTATATGCAGCACTTTCACAAAATTAGTGTCTATAAATATAATAGTCACGAACACTTTTTTTAATTGATAACAAAATATTAATCTATCAATTTTTACAAACTTTCGGAATCAAAAATTATTATGAGCCAAATTCAAAACAAACAAGCATGAAAAAACTCAGTTCATTTCCCTTCATTTTTGTAACGACAATGTTCCTTCTATTTTCCTTTAGTAGTTGGGCTCAAAATCGTACAATCATCGGAGTAGTTAAGGGTGATAAAACCAATGCCCCCCTCGAAGGCGCCACCGTTACTCTTAGAAACAGTAAAACAAACACCATCACAAAATCGGATGGAAAATTTTCCTTAAACGTTCCTCAGGGCAAAGTGTCTATTGTGGTAACTTTTGTTGGACATGAAGCCAAGACTGTATCAGTTGCCGCCGACCAGTCCTCAGTGACAGTGGAATTAAGCGAATCTTCCAACCAATTATCTGATGTGGTAATCATCGGTGTACAGGCACAGGTAAGGCGAAAGTCAACTTCTGCAATTTCCACTGTTACCGCTAAAGACATCGAGAATATGCCGGCTCCCAGTGTGGACCAATTACTACAAGGTCGTGTCGCAGGTTTGAATGTGCAAATTGGTGATGCTGCACCCGGTGTGGCTCCCACAGTTGTAGTAAGAGGCAACAGTAAAGTAAACACACGTATTGGTTATGCTGAAGAAGCACAACGACTTGCATTAAGTGGCCCTTTATATGTTATCGATGGTATGCCGACAAATCCGGAAGATATATCCAATTCGAATGCAACAGGAACAAACTTCCTGGCCGGTCTGAACGTTAATGACATCGAAAGTGTGGACGTACAAAAAGATGCTGCAGCTACTGCAGCATGGGGTTCCAGAGGTGCTAATGGGGTAATTTATATTACCACAAAAAAAGGTACCTCACCTACTCCTCAATTTAGAATAAATGGCTATGGTGGTTTAGTCGTAAAGCCACAACTTCTCAAAACAATGACTGGATCCGCCGAACGTCAGATGAAATTAGATCTGCTAAATATTTATGGATCAGCAGCTAATCTTGCCAGCATTCCGCGTGTTTTGACCGACAGATTCAATCCTGCTTACAACAATGCTACAGACTGGCAGGGTTTATTTTACGGCAATGGATCCATCAAAAATTTTGATGCGGATATTTCTGCCGCTACTTCAGCTATGAATTACAGAGTTGGCCTCAACTACTATGATGAGCAGGGAATTATCAAAGCATTTGGATTTCAACGTTACAGTTTTAGAGGAAACTTCAACTTTAAGATCAATCCAAAATTGAATAGCCAATTGGTGGTGGGGTTATCTAAAGCAGATCGGCAGCGAGGAATTAAATATAATAACAGCGATGATAATACACCGGTTAGCGGATACAATCAACCTGCCTCTTTCTATAAAGTAACAGGATTTGATTCGCTTAGTTATCTCGGCCAATTTGACAAACTGCGCAATAAAAATTTAAGTGATTATTACAATGTTGCATTTAATTTAAATTATTCCATTTTACCTCAGTTAAAATATACTTTTCAGGGGTCTGCTAACATTACATTAAGTAACCGCGATTATTTTCAGCCATCTAACATTGATGCGGTTGTAGGCCTTGACCCTGATGAAGTTCAGCCATCTTATGCAGAATCTAATAAGTCATCTTTTTCATCCTATTTCATGAATAATGCTTTGACTTATTCTAAAATACTTGATGTTGCAAATGGTCATACACACAATTTCGTTTTCACAGCATCCCAACAATTTTCATCTGATGTAATCAACTCCAACTATGCATCAGGTTACAATGTTCCCTCGAATGATATACAGGTGGTTCAGGGAGTTCCGCAAACAGATATCAGCGCAGGAAGTAATTACGCTTCCTCCTCAATGCTATCCTTTCTGGGACAATTGCAATACGATTATGACGGGAAATATTTACTATATGGATCATACAGAGGTGACGCATCATCCCGTTTTGGTAAAAATTCTAAATGGGGTTATTTCCCTGCAATAGGTTTGGGATGGATCGTTTCAGATGAAAAGTTTTTTGACAAAGCTAAAAAGGTAGTGAATGAACTAAAAATAAGAGGAAGTTACGGAGTTTCAGGAAGTCAGTCACCCGACTACTATGCACCGTTTAATTCCTATACCTTGTCAGGTACCTACGAAGGAAGTCCGGTAATTCAGCCTGATTATTATAATGGTTTAACCAAAAATAATCTTACCTGGGCAAGGCTTTATCAAAAGAATGTGGGAATAGATGCATCTCTTTTCAATAACAAAATTTTGTTCAGTGTTGATGCCTACGATAAATTGTCAAAAGGTGATTTCTATGATTTTCAACTACCGTTCTTTACAGGTTACGGAAGTGTGAACTTTAATGCGAATGATCTTTGGGTAAGTAACAAGGGACTGGACGTCACCATTAACGCCAGGAATATTCTTGCCAAAAAAAGCGAGTTTCAATGGGGTGTACAAATAACATTATCGCACAACAAAAATATATTGGCCAAGCTTCCCAATAACAATCGTACGTTCGTGGTCGATGACTGGAGAGGCGTTTCAAGGATTTATTCCGTGGGGCAGCCTATTTATACAATGTTCCAGTTGAAGTATGCAGGTGTTTATAACAATGAAGACGAAATTCCTTTTAACCAAATTACAGGTAAGAAAATAACATACTTTAAAGGAAATCACACTGTTGTTCCAGGAGATCCAATTTGGGTAGATGTCAATAAGATTGGTGACGTGTGGCCTGATGAAGACAATGGAGCTCAATACGGAGATCGTATACCAACGGGAGATCCTAATCCGAAATTCACGGGCGGATGGGTTAACACATTTTCTTACAAAAACTTCTCGTTAAGTATTCTTAGTATTTTCACATGGAAAAGAGATGTTGTTAATACCTACTTTGAAGAGCAGGTAATGAATATTGCCGGCGGATATGATAACAGCCCGGATAAGTTTGCCAACAGCCGCCTTCCTGATCTTTCCGGATTAAATTATTGGACGCCGCAGAAGGCAAAAGCAGATCCTAATTATAAGGCGGATTTCCCATCTTTAAACCCTTACATCGATGGCTTTTATAAATTCATTCCCATCTCCAGCATGTTCAATGAAGATGGTAGCTATCTGAAGATTAAGGACATTACTTTGAATTACATGATTCCGGAAACTTTCATTAAGAAAGCAAAAATTAAAGGTGCAAGAGTGTATGCCGAAATGGAAAATGTGGCAACATTTAAAAATAGTACTATGCCAAATCCTGAATTAGTAGATCAATTGGGCATTTATAGTGGTGGAGCGTATCCTACGCCTAAAAAATTCACCCTCGGAATTGAAATTCGTTTTTAATTTTTTAAATTATTTAGCATGAATACAAAATATTCTTTTTTAAAATTTATGATCCCATGTTTAATTGCAATGGCGATGATCGGGTCATCATGTAAAAAATATATCGACCAGGCGCCAATTACCTCGACGTATGGTGAGCAATTCTGGAAATCGAGACAGTCTGCCACGCAGGCAACGCTGGCTATGTATAGCCTATTAAGATCTTCTTTCCGTGCGGATAATTCTTATTTTATAAACGGAGATCTTACAGCAGGTGTTTTTCAGGTACTTTATGATGTTCAATGGAACCTCGCACCAGTTGGAACACATAACCCTTACGCTGGGGGAAACTTTAATTTTTCTTATGTGCCGTATTTGGAGGGATCTCTACAAAACTGGTCACGATTTTACAGGGTTATTGCTCAGTGCAACCTTGTTATTGAAAATATTCCAAAAATGGATGATGCTTTATTCACCAGCGTGGATGAGAAAAATTCATTTATCGGTGAAGCCCTGTTTATGAAAGCATACACTTATTTCTATCTCACCCGCATTTGGGGCGATCCTGTGTATGTAACCAGAACCTACAACGATGTGGATTATGGAAAAATTCCCCCAATTGCACGAACTCCCGAAAACCAGGTATTGGATAGTTGTATCGCCAACCTGAAAGAAGCAAGTGCACTATTGGATTATGTAGATGGCAATCCTGAAAAATCTACCCGCGCCAACAAGGGTGCTGTTAACGCATTGATGGCACACATTTATGCATGGAAGCATGATTATACAAATGCACATCTTGCCTGTGTGGAAGTAATAGACAAAGGCGGCTATGTACTTGAACCAATGGATACTTACAACAATATCTGGAAGGGGAAATCTTCATCTGAAAACATTTTTGAAATTTCTATGAACTACCAAGAAAGCGATGCTAGTGAATCAGCCTTCGGTTTTTTTGGAGTTTTTCTAAAAGGAACTATTGTAGATAATCGTAAGAGTTCAGCATGGGTTGCCAATTCTGGAGGTGAAATAGATGCCCTATTTGACACTACTAAAGATTTACGATCCAACAAAGTACTAACGGTAGTTAATGCCGGTGGTGGTTCTCCAAAAGGTTACCTGCTAACCAAATACACCAATTTTAATTATCAAACTCCTGAAACGAAATCCGGAGCTTATATAGACAATAACCTCGTCCTGTTTCGTCTTTCAGACATCATTTTATTGGATGCTGAAGCCTTAGCTTCTAAAGGAGATATTGCAGGAGCAGCAGCCAGACTTGCACTCACAGAAGACAGGGCAGGCATAGATAACTATACATATCCAACCTCACAGTACGACATGTTGGACGAAGTAGTTATGGAAAGAGGTAGAGAATTAATTGGTGAAGGACAATGGTTTTACGATTTAATTCGCACTAATGAAACCCAAGGTTGGTTAGAATGGGTCGGTTACCAACCTGACAGGGTAAAACCTGATCAAAAAGGTTATTACTGGCCTTTAGATATGGGTACATTATTTCCACAAGATAATTTGTTAACTCAAAATCCATATTGGGCAACCCATAAATAATTTCTTTCTAAAAGAACAAATAAATTCAACATGAAAAAAATATTAATAAACACTGCGTTCTTCCTGCTTCTTGCCGCCGCAATGACTTCCTGTACCAAGGATTACATTACGGGTGGAAAAATTGAAGACGTAAATATGTATAAGGATAAAACCAATTTCGAAGTGCTTTCTCAAGACCCTTTATTTGATACATTGGTTCAGATTATTGAAGCATCAGGCCTAAAGGATAAAATCAACCAGGCAGGTTCTACTTTCTTCGCACCGACTGATTATTCAATCCTCACATATATGCAGTTAAGAACAGTTTATGTGCAGGAGAATTATGATCAAAATGGAAAGTTTGGATTGGATTCTTTAAACTATTATTTAAAAACCAATAAAAATAATACGAGGGATTCTTTGCTCATGTACATGATTCCAAAACCATTGCCTTACGATGCGCTTACCCGTACGGGAATAGCCTATCAATCCGGGCTTGCAGGCAATATGGTTGTAGTTTCTTACGAACCTGTCGGAAGAAATAATGTTGTTTCCACCACTCCACGCCAGGTGGTATTTACTCAACTTTGGTTTCCATATATAGTAAATGACGCGAATCCTGCAGAAGAAATTCCTGAAAAAATTGGAGTGAGAACATCCTGCATCACGAGCGGTATCAATACCAAGAGCGGTATCATGAACTACCTTAATAATTTTCACACTTTGTTCTTTTACGGAACCAAAAAATAAAAAGATTTATCATGAAAAAAAATAAATTTATACCATTCCTTTTTCTTGTTGGTGCCATTGCCATAGCAGATATTTTTTCGGGTTGCACAAAGGTTGAAAAAGGTTTTATAAGCCCGTATCAGCAGTATGCGGTGAGTCAATTCACTATCATTCGCGGAAGAGTGAGCACATCGTATTCTTTGATCAACGACGGATCCAGCGTTCCCATGAAAATTAAATGGACACACATTTATGACTCAACAGGGAAAATAGTTGACGACATGTTTGCTAAAAAATATACGGTAGGGATTTGGACTGCTTCATACAATCCTAAAACCGACCTTACCTACGGTACTATAACCGCAAAGCGGAGTACAGCCGAATTGACGCCTATCGAGGTAAACGAAGCGAATGGAACTATTGTTTCCAATGAAGCAACGCTTAATCTACCTTTAGGTAAATACATAATGGACCTTGAAGTTTCAAATGTTGCTGGTACCATTCCATTGAAGAAAATAATGCAACTAAATATTGTGGACGGTGCCTCAATTTCATTATCGCCAGATCCGGGAGCCTTTAGTCTTTCTTTGCTAAAAGCAGGAACTGCTGGTGGTGCAGGTGCCGCAGGAGGTAGTAATAATGGTGTTTCGTTTAACGGTAACAACAATCCATTTATTCAATACACAGTAAAAAGGTTTGCAGATACTCCCAATGTTGTCATTATAAAATTGACAGATAAAAATGGAGTAGTTTTCAATCCCAAGGCTGGAGAAATAGCAAAGAGACCTAATGGAGGTTTAAATCCAAATCCTCCTTTTCTTCAGAATTTACAAGACTATGCGCCAGATACGTTTAGTCCCAATGATACGGCTATGACACTTAAATTTCCTTTAGTGCCATTCCCCATCAATTCATTAGGAAATGGATTTAATATGTATTACAGAATACCCACACAATTTGTAAGTATTGATAGTACTAAAGCCTGGTCTTCTAATACGGCGGGAAATTTCTACACGGGTACTTCGGATTCTCATTATCTAGGTGTTTACACAAATGATAAATATGATTATGCAATCAGGATTCCTCTTAGAATATATGTTCCAGGGTCTTATTTTATTAATATCAAAATTTTAGGTGTAAAACACAGGTAA
>JBDSHT010000153.1:0-4683 GCA_039918315.1 Ginsengibacter sp.
GGCCATTTCCATTTTAGATTCAAAAACAAAATTGATGATTTATGAATTAGTACCAGTATGGTATACCAAAATTTTAAATCTCAAACTTGATTGCCTAAAAAGCTAAAAGGAGGGCAAATTTAAAGGAATTTTTTTTAAAGAAAATAGTTGGGAAGTTTGCAATAAAAAAATGTCTTTATTATTTGAATCACTCAAAATTCGGGATGTAATTTTTAAAAATAGAATTGCGGTTTCGCCCATGTGCCAATACTCCAGCACAGATGGATTTGCAAACGACTGGCACCTGGTACATTTAGGAAGCAGGGCTATCGGAGGCGCAGGGCTTGTATTTACCGAGGCCGCAGCCATTTCTCCCGAAGGGAGGATATCGCCTGATGACCTGGGAATATGGAAAGATGAACACATTGAATTTCTAAAAAGAATCACCGATTTTATAAAAAAATCGGATTCAATTCCTGGTATTCAATTGGCTCACGCTGGTCGAAAAGCCAGTCATTCCAGCCCATGGAAACAGCATAAAGCACTGAATAAAAATGAAGGCGGCTGGCAAACTGTTGCGCCAAGTGCGGTTGCATTTAAACCTTCTGATCCGATCCCACATGAAATGGATTTAAAAGAAATTGAAAAGTTTAAAAAAGATTTTAGCAGTTCGGTGCAAAGAGCCGTGGAAGCGGGTTTTGAAGTAATTGAAATCCATGCAGCTCACGGATATTTATTCAATGAGTTTATGTCGCCACTCAGTAATTTTAGGAATGACGAATATGGTGGATCATTCGAAAATCGAATCAGGCTTTTGTTAGAAGTCTGCGCGGAAACGCGTAAAATAATCAGAAAAGGAATGCCTCTTTTCGTAAGAATTTCTGCGACTGATTGGGTAGAGGGTGGATGGTATGAAAATGACTCTGTAGCCTTGGCTAAAATCTTAAAAGAACGTGGTGTTGATGTAATTGATTGTTCTTCTGGTGGCAATTCACCGGAACAAAAAATTCCTATCGGTGCTCTTTACCAGGTTCTTTTTTCGGAAAGAATAAAAAAAGAATCCGGTATTTTAACCGGAGCAGTTGGGCTCATCACCACAGCTCATGAAGCCGAAGATATTCTCCGGCAGAATAAAGCAGACCTCATTATAATGGGAAGGCAGTTATTAAGAGAACCCTATTTCCCATTGCATGTTGCAAAAGAACTTCACACGGATTTGGTATGGCCGAACCAATATGATCGGGCAAAAAAATAACAGTAAAAAACAAAAGAGCCTTTCCCAAATTGGGAAAGGCTTTTCTTAAAATTATAGACGATTACTATTTTTGCTTTCTTACGCGACCATCTTTTTTGTCCTTACCACGCCCAATGATATAGCCTCCAGCAGCGCCTGCGGCAGCACCAATTACCGCCCCTTGCACTTTATTTTTAGAAACGATAGCACCACCTACCCCACCGATAGCTCCGCCAATCACAGCACCTTGTGCAGCCTTACTCCAACCTTTGTTTCCATTTGCATTTGTGGTTGAAGAATTTGTGGAAGAGGATGTCGATTGATTTGGATTGTTGCCAACTGCCGCACCCGAATGGCTGTTCGAATTATGGTTTGGTTTTATGGTTTCTGTTACTACAGTTTTGCTTGTATCCCCCATAGAATTATTCAAATAAGCAGTTGAATCAGTCAGAAGTTGTATATCCCGCGCCTCGGAACTGTCTTTGCTTTTACACGCTATAAATAGTAAAGAAAATATTGCTACAAGTCCAATTACATTTTTTAATTTTTTCATTATTTTTTTTTATTGATGATATAAAACAGGTATTAGAGAAAATCATGCCACGTAAAAAACTTTTGGATTCTAGAAAGATATGCCCTGTTAATTTCCTTTAACAAACATTATAGAACCAAGTCAAAAAAAGGCCTTTCGCATCGAGTAAGAAAGGCCCATACATTTTCAATCGGGATAATTATTTTTGATCCTTTGCCGTGCTATCAGCTTTTTTATCTGCTTTTTTACCAAGGATGTATCCACCGGCAGCTCCAACGACACCACCTATTACAGCACCCAATCCTTTTTTCTTGCTAATGATGGCTCCGCCTACGGCCCCCGCTGCGCCGCCAATTACAGCACCCTGGGTAGCTTTATTCCATCCTTTCTTTTTCTCGGGAACAGGTGCCGTTTCAACACCTTTGTTTGATTCTTTAGAATCACCAATCGCTGTAGTTTCTTTATTCTTTGCAGAATCAATAACCCCAGGAGAATTAGTAATAGGAGGAGTTGCAACCGGAGGTGCCACTTTGCTATTATCAGAAGAAGTATAAACCTGATCCTTATTCGATTTTTGATGTGCATTATTTACGGGCACACGTGGATTCTCTGCAACTACAGGAGTATTTGACTTCTCAGATTGAGTTTTGTCACTTACGACGGTTGCCATTGTATCTGAATAAATATTATTATTTCTGTAAACTGTAGAATCCGCCAGCAGTTGAATGTCCCGGTTTTTCACTTCTGCATTTTGATCATTATTGCAAGCGACGAAAGTTATCATCACCATTAAAGTAAGTAGAAAATTTTTCATGCGATTAATTTTAAGGTTATCAATTTTTGTTCAATCAATTCTATAATAAAGAATAAAAATATTGACACCGGTTTAATGCCATCGCACGCATTAAGAGAAGGTTAACAGAATATGAAATACACCAACGAAAAAATATTTCTCTTTAGATAATAAAATTTAAAAGCCCATAACGACGGCTATGGGCTTTTAATAATTAAAATCAATTTTAAAGAAGACTATTTTCCTTCTTTCAAGCGATATTTTTTACTCACTTTCGGATTATTAAAATATTCATCAAGAGACTCTGAATCAATAATTTCATCTTCAAGAGGAACATCAATTAATTGCAATTGAACCTGCTTTAATTCATCCTTTAAACGAGCAGTTTTCTTCACTATATCCGGATCTTTATCTCCAATCAAAACATTATCGGTCGTTAAATACTGCAACCTTTTAATGCTGTTTCTTACCAGTGATGCAGAGTTTTGTTCATAATTTTTATTGGGGGCTGCAGCTTCCTTTACGGGCACAAGAGCCACACCTACGCTTGGTAAAATTTTGCCAGTTGTCTTTCCATTATCTCCCGGAAGTGAGGAGAAAATGGTGCCGCCTAGAGCTGTGGAGGCCGACGTGAGATCGAATGTAGTCCGGGTATTTTTCGTTTTTTTAATTTTTCGATCTAAGGCACGGAATGTAGTTTTTAATTGCAAAACATACGATGCTATATTCTTTGAAATCTTATCATATTCAATCAGCCTTTGCGGATAATTAATACTTTGATTGACTATAATATTCACAGTCGCCGTATCGCGATTAAAAAATTTATCAACCCCAATGAATTTTAAGATTATTTTCTTTTCCTTTACCTCTTCACTTTCTTTAATAAAATCGTAAGGAGCAACCCAGGTAAAATCATCGCCACATTTCGTTATAATTGTTGTGGACTTTATTGGAAAATTGCTATAGTAGGTTATTGATTCCAAAGGAAAACTTCCATCTTCACACTGCAATTTAAAATTTAAAGTATCCCCTTCATCTATTATAAGATTAGTACCTACCGTAGGTTTTATTTTCGAGGGAATAATATCTGTATTATAAAAAAGCAAAGTAAAGGTGGTGTCCATTTTATCAGTGGCATCATTTAAGTTTTGAACGCCCAAACGCACTTTGTATTCCTGATCATATTTCAGTTTGCCTGATAAGAAATAAGATTTATCTGCACGAAAGCGCAGCCTCCCATTATCCTTGTCGATTCTTAAGCCTACCGGTGGACTTTTTAAATACCAATAATAATGATCCGGTTCTTTATTGATCATAAAACTATAATCCAAAGTGGAGTCCACATGGAGTGTAAAATAGGGACTGAAATTTTTAATCCTGAGAACAGTATCTATCGGCTGCAAATAGGGTAAAGTGTCTAAAATGTGGTATCTGCTGCTATCAAGGTGGATCAGGCTACTGTCTATAACTACCTGGCTTCTCACGCTTTTTGAAAGAGCAATACAAAAGAATATAATCGTTAGAGTTTTCGCAATAGATTTTATCACCATACCCGCAAAAATATAAAACTCCGCCCGTCTTACCTCCAAAGCTTATGTTACATTATATTTTACCGATGATAATGATGTGTTTGCCGATGTATTGATAGTTTCAGCCTAAACTGTGTTCTCTATAAAAGAATCTGAATATACATTTGTATCAACATTATCAATAAAATAAAAACACCATCATGGAAGAAAACAATATGAATAATAAACTAAATAACCCCGGCAGTTCAAGGATTGTAAGTGGTTTACTTCTTTTAGCTGCAGGGCTTTTACTTTTTGCATACAAGATGGGTGCACCCATTCCCGGTTGGCTTTTTACCTGGCCAATGATTTTGATTTTAATTGGAGTGGTGAGTGGATTCAAAAGTGATTTTCGTAATCCGGGAGCTTTCGTATTAATAGCCATAGGTTCTGTATTTCTGATAGATAAAAATGTTCCGGGCATTGATTTACATAATTATATTGCACCGATCATCCTCGTAATTATTGGCCTTGTATTTATTTTAAAGCCTAAAGGAAATTGCAACAGGCATCAGAGATTTGGTAATCCAAAATTTACAGAAGGATTTACACCGGCCGAAAATTTTTCAAAAGAAAG
>JBDSHT010000154.1:0-4630 GCA_039918315.1 Ginsengibacter sp.
AAGAGCAACGGTGATGTGCTAAGTGGTGGCGAAAGGCGCCGCTGTGAAATAGCGCGGGCATTGGCTGTGGATCCTAAATTTATTTTATTGGATGAGCCCTTCGCCGGAATTGATCCGATTGCAGTAGAAGACATTCAATCTATTGTTACCAAATTGAAGTATAAAAATATAGGCATATTAATTACTGATCACAATGTGAACGAAACCTTATCTATTTGCGACAGGGCCTACCTTTTGATCGAAGGCAAAATATTTAAAGAAGGTACTGCCGAAGAATTGGCGTTGGATGAACAGGTACGCCGCCTGTATTTGGGAAGAAATTTTGAATTAAAAAGAAAAGATTATCTGCATACAGATGCAATGCAATAGAATTTATCCCTCGTCGCAAAACGATACTTTCTGCTTTTATTAAAACCATTTATTAACCAAGAAAATTGAAACTATTAAGTCCCATAATATCAGGATTAGCAAGGCTGCGTTTATGGCGGGTGCATAACTGGATTAGTTTTCCGGCATCGGCACAGAGGAATGTTCTTCAGCATTTAATGACACAGGCGCAATACACCGAATTTGGCAGAAAATATAAATTCTCAAGATTATTTACAGTAAAAGATTTTAAGAAAAGAGTCCCTATTCACGAGTACGAGGACATTCAACCCTACATTGTCCGCATGATGAAAGGGGAAGAAAATATTTTATGGAATACACCGATAAACTGGTTTGCAAAAAGCAGTGGCACCTCTTCAGGCAAAAGTAAGTTCATTCCTATAAGTGACGAAAGCCTCAAGGACAACCATTTTAAAGCTTCTAAAGATGTGCTTACCAATTACTATAAAAATTTCCCCGACAGTGATTTACTTACCGGCAAAAGCCTTGTCGTGGGCGGAAGCCACCAGGTAAATACTCTGCATGAAAATATTCAATACGGAGACCTGAGTGCGGTTCTTATGCAGAACACTCCGTTTTGGGGGCACTGGATCAGGACACCTGAATTAAGTATCGCGTTGCTCGATGAATGGGAAGGAAAAATAGAGCAGCTTGCCAAAAACACCATTCATGAAAATGTAACTTCCCTGGCTGGAGTGCCCACATGGACAATCATTCTCATCAAAAGAATTCTTGAAATTTCAGGAAAAAAAACTTTGAAAGAAGTATGGCCTAACCTGGAATTGTACATGCATGGCGGTGTTTCATTCACGCCTTATCATGAACAAATAAATAAATTAATTGGCGCTCCAATCAATTACCTGGACACCTATAACGCGAGCGAAGGTTTTTTTGCAGCGCAATATAAACCGGATGATGAAGGAATGTTGCTCTTCATGGATCACGGAATTTTTTATGAATTTTTACCTGCTGAAGAATATAAAAAGCCAAATGCAAAAACGATCGGCCTTAAACACGTAGAGCTAAATAAAAACTACGCTATCATCATAAGTACCACAGGTGGCTTGTGGCGCTATCTTCTGGGAGATACCATAAAGTTTACTTCGCTAAAACCGTTTACGATTAAGGTGACTGGACGGGTAAAACACTTTATAAATACTTTTGGCGAAGAACTAATTGTTGACAATGCGGACAAGGCAATTGCTATGGCTTCGGCAAAAACAAATGCACTGGTAAATGACTATACAGCCGCGCCAATTTATTTTAGCGAGCATGAAAACGGTGCTCATGAATGGCTTATAGAATTTGATGTGCCACCGGAAAACCTGAACAATTTTATTGTTGAATTGGACAAAGCAATTCAATCCGTCAATAGCGATTATGAAGCCAAGCGATATAAAAATATTGCCCTTCGATTGCCGATTGTGCACCAAATGGAGAAGGGCACTTTTAATAAATGGCTGAAAGAAAATGGAAAATTAGGAGGGCAGCATAAAGTGCCACGCCTTAGCAATGATCGTATTTTGGTGGAGCAAATTTTATCACTTTCGCAAAAAGAATAATGATACATTTAAACGTCCTATTTAACCTTTCTTTAACCCCGTAACAAATACTTTTGCCAACTTAATTCCTTTTATGCAGAAAATTGTTTTCTTAATTGCCGGCAGCTTGTTTTTAACTTTTGCAAATGCACAGGTTACTGACACTGCATATTCTACACCCAGCGTTACATCTTCCTCATCCGATAGAGCAAGTGCCAAAAGCCTAATACTTCCAAACAGAGCGGGGGATCATTTAATGTTTCAACTTTCTTCTGATCATTGGGCAGGAATGCCGGATAGCATAAGCAGCAACCAGAGTGGGTTTTCCAAAGGATTTAATGCATATTTCATGTTTAATAAACCCTTTAAAAATTCTCCAAAATATAGTATTGGTATTGGTGTAGGTATAAGTACCAGCAATATGTCTTTCAAGAAAATGGAAGTGGGATTGATAGCAGGTGGAGGACTTCTGCCATTCACTCCTACCGATTCAACTAACCATTTCAAGAAATATAAACTGACTACAGCCTATGCTGAAGTTCCATTAGAATTCAGATATACTGCTAAACCAAATAGTGTAAACAAGAGCCTTAAAGCTGCATTAGGTATTAAAGTGGGAACTCTCCTCAATGCACACACGAAAGGAAAAAGCCTCCAGGATAAAAACAATAATCTCATCAATTCTTATATAGAAAAACTTAACAGCAAAAGATTTATCAACAGCACACGTTTTGCTGCGACTGCAAGATTGGGTTACGGAATCTTCAGCATTTTTGGTAATTACCAACTGAATAATGTTTTGAAAGATGGTGCCGGTTCTGATATGAAACTCTACCAGGTCGGCCTTACAATTAGTGGTCTCTAGTTTTCCTCCACCTACCTGTTTTTAATTGTATTTTTTGAAAAGGTTTAATATCCTATTTTCAAAAATGGATTAATTATTTTTGTCAAAAACAAAACCTATTGATCGAAAAAAAAATAAATTACAATGAGCAAGTAAATGCGGTGTTGGTTAATGTAATTCAACAGGGGCAGTCAGAACACCTCGCTAATGAATATCTTGAAGAATTAATTTTTTTAGCAGCAACTGCTGGCGCTACGACCGTAAAAACTTTCTCCCAAAAATTAGATCATCCAGACAGTAAAACCTTTGTTGGAAAAGGAAAACTGGAAGAAATTAGAAGTTACGTTGAACGAAAAAATGTCGGGCTCGTAATTTTTGACGATGAACTTACCGGTTCGCAAATTACCAATATTGAAAAAGAATTAAAGGTTACTACCATTGATAGAAGTGACCTTATCCTGGATATTTTTGCAGCAAGAGCAAAAACTTCGCAAGCAAAAGTGCAGGTGGAACTGGCGCAATATCAATACATACTTCCGAGATTAAAAGGAATGTGGAAACATCTTGAAAGACAGGGTGGCGGTATTGGAAGTCGTGGCCCGGGAGAGACTGAAATTGAAACCGACAGACGAATTGTAAAAGACAAGATCAGCCTACTTCGCAAGCGACTTGCCGAGATAGATAAGCAATCATTTACCCAAAGAAAAGAAAGAGGAGAATTCATCAGAGTTGCTTTGGTTGGTTACACGAATGTTGGTAAATCCACCATCATGAACCTGCTGAGCAAGAGTGATGTATTTGCTGAAAATAAATTATTTGCAACGTTAGATACCACAACAAGAAAAGTTGTTTTTGGTCATACGCCGTTTCTGTTAAGCGATACGGTAGGCTTTATTCGGAAGCTTCCACATCATCTAATCGAAAGTTTTAAAAGCACATTAGATGAAGTGCGCGAAGCAGATCTTTTGATACATGTAGTTGATATTTCGCATCCGCAATATGAAGAACAACTTGCTGTAGTAAACAAGACATTGCTCGAATTAAAAAGTAATGAAAAGCCTATTGTAACTGTATTCAACAAAATGGATCAGTATGAAAAAAATATCTTTGACGAATGGCTGGAGCCGGAAGTGAAACAGCAATTGCTGGATGAATTAAAGGAAAAATGGAAGGCCCAAACGCAAGGAAATTGCGTTTTTATTTCTGCTACTGAAAAAACAAATATTGCAGAATTGCGCCAGATCGTTTTGAATAATGTGCGTACGCTTTATCAAAAAAAATATCCTTACAAGGCAGAATTTTTTTACTGAGATACCCATGCAAAATGAAAAGAAATATGATTGGTTTCGAATTGATGGAGCTTCTGAAGAAATAAAGTTTGGGAGCAATGGGCTTGTGAAAATTATTGTAGAAGATAAAGAGATATGCCTTGTAAAAACAACAAACGGAATAAGGGCTTGTAGCAATAAATGCCCTCATGCGGGCGGCAAAATGGCGGAAGGAAAAATTGACTCACATCAAAATATTGTTTGTTGTGTCCATAACTATCATTTCAATTTGGAGCATGGACGAGACACACTTGGCGAAGGATATTTTTTGAAGATTTATCCTATACGGGAAAATGAAGAAGGCATATTTATTGGTATGTAGATGGGTGTTTTATTGTCCATTCGTTCCAATAATTTTAAAATCTCTTTTCCTTCAAAAAAAAGTTTGAATCAAATTTTGTTACAAAGTAAAAATGGCTATTTTTGCAGCCCGTAAAAAGGGAATTAGAATATTCCTCCTTAGCTCAGTTGGTTAGAGCATCTGACTGTTAATCAGAGGGTCCCCCGTTCAAGTCGGGGAGGGGGAGCAG
>JBDSHT010000155.1:0-4189 GCA_039918315.1 Ginsengibacter sp.
ATCGATAGCATTTATATTTTTCAAAAGAATTTGATCCAACACGTTTTCTTTGGTACCATAAATTACCTCTTTTGCCAAAGGCTGGAGATAGGTGGTTGCTAACATGTAAGCCCACAGGGGTATGATGGCTTCTGTGCTGCAATGAATGGCTACATATTTATTTTCATAAGTAGTCCAGTCCATACTGGCTAATGCTTCGCGAAAATCTTTTTCCTTTAAAATTAATTCCATGAACAAATAATCCTTTAGATCAAATTCTATTATTTCTTCTGTTGGATAATATTTTTCAAGGTCTAGTGTAATCAATCCGCTTTGTGCTACTTTATTTATGATAATATCTTCCATTAATTTTTTTTTCAAAGGTACCTATTTTAAAAATTGGCTTTTTGCAGTCATTGCAAATGTTCTCATAAGAAAACAATAGGCTCTCGTACGGAATAGTTCTTAAAACAAAAAGACTCCCTGATCAACAAGGAGCCTTTTAAAATTTAGTTTATTTTTTATCAAAAAACCTTGCTGCGATCGTCTTTAACTTTTGCCATTTTTTTCAAAGAATTAAATGACTGTCCTAATGCGGATTGTACTTTGCCGCTTAACTGAGCAGCCTTTTGCATTTCCAACATTTGAGCCGGCATAGGAGCCTTCGCAGAAACCGCATTTACTTTGATAACAAAAACACCGGTACTTCCTTCTATCGGAGCTGATATTTTAGTTTGATATTCTTTATTAAATGCAGCACCGGCAACCTTTGGTTCATTACCAATTCCATTAATAATTTGTGCTTCGAAAGTAAGCGTTGAATCAGTACCTGTAGTCAATACCTCACGGTTATAAGGTTGGGCCACCGCTTCAAGTGTAGTAGCGCCTTTTATTTTTTGTGAAATAATTTCCGCCTTCTTTTTATTTCTTATTGTTGTTTCCACCATTGGGCGAGCTGTTGCTACATCAGGAACTCCCTTCTTAACTTTACGTTCCATTATTGCTACAATAAAATCGTCCTTGATAGGAAATGGTTCAGAAACGTCTCCGTCTTTTGCATTGAAAGCCCATTTCACAATTTGTCTTGCATCTTGCAAACCGCCTAACTGAAAATCATTTTCTTTAACAACACCTGGCACCTCTACTTTTCTAAGTCCATTCTTTTGAAGATAATCGTTAAACGCTTTTTCATCGCTAGCTGCTCCTGTAAGTTTGATGGCTGCCGCATTTGCAGCATTAATTGTTTCATCGCTCGGTGCAATTTCTCTACCTAAATAAGCAACTTTATAAGCCGGTTGAATATTTTTCTTGTTTAAAATTTCTATGTAATGATATCCAAATTGTGTTTTCACAACTTTTTTAGTTTCTCCTTTTTCATTCAATAAAAATTCGCCGAATTCTTTAGCAAATCCTTCACCCTGAATTGTAGTAAGGTCAAAGGTCATTACACCTTTTGATTGCTGTGCTGCTTTGTCTGTTGAATATTTTTGTTCCAACAAATTAAAATCGGCTCCGCCTGCAATTGCTGTAGCGATGCTGTCTGTAATTCTTTTTGCCACGCTGTCCGGAATCGTTGGTTGTTGTGTTTGCATATCCACAGTACCTAATAATATATGACGACACTCGATACTGTCCGGTAATAATTTAGTGCTTATCTTTTTTGCAATTACATAATTTTTGACGTCTTCATAAGGTCCAAAAACTTGTCCGTTTTGCAAATCAATTATAGAATCTTTGAAAGGAACTTGAAGTTTTGACTTTGAAGTATATCCATCAAAAAATGGAATGGATGAAGAATTTTTACCCAGGAAAAATTTTGCGTTTGAGTCAGCAACAAATTCCGGTTTCAATTCTTCTAAAGCATTTTTAATTCTTGCGCTGTCTTGTGAATTTGCAGCAGCACTAAAAGATACATAAGATACCATACGACCTGCTTCTTGCTCAAACTGTGATTTGTTTTTTTCTAAATAATTTTCAATATCACTATCAGTTACTTTTACTGCGCTGTCACTTACAGCCGTGTATGGAATGGCTACGTAAGAAATAGTTGCAAACTGGTTTCTTCCTTCTTCTTCTTTCTTAGAAAGCCACTTAGGTTCATATACACTAGCAGCAATCATCGAAGTATATTTTGTATAGAGATTATTAAGTCTCATTGGGTCTATTACCTGCGATGTTATTGCATTCCTTTGTTCTTCATTTTTACTTTTCTTTGTTTGCGCCCACCACTGCTTTGCCTGTTCTATATCGTACTGCCCAGTCTCTTTACTGGTGAAGGCCTGTTTTAATTGCGGAGGAGCGTCGTTACTGAACATGATCGAACTCATTTCATTGGCGGTAAATGTTATCCCTAATTTTTGAAATTGGTCTTCTACAATTTTCTCTGCCACCATTTGATCCCAAACAGATTGCATAATCTGGTTGCGTTGGCCGCTACCACCATTTGGATATTGCTGCTCCATCTCATCTACTTTTTTATTGAAGGCTTGCATTTCAATATTCTCTCCATTTACGCTACCCAACGTAGTTGAATTGCCTGAACCGAAAGCACTTCCTTTGGATTTTGTAGAATCCATCAAAATAAAACCAATAAGGCTTATTGCAATTGCTGCAATTACTATTACAGCCCCTTTCTCACGAATAGTCTGGATTATTGACATAATTATAAATCTCTTAAATTTTAAATAAGGCGGCAAAAATAGGCTAAAATAGAATAACAACAAAGCCTATATACTACTTGTAACAAGCTTTTGACTGGGTTTTCACCCTTGTTGGCATTTTATTATTTTTAAGTGACAACTAAGTCCTCTTTTCTTTCACAAAGAATATTTAAGTTTCTCTTTACTCTTTTATAAACCTTGTAATTAATTTAGATTTATGGCGAAAGCATTGATGAAAACGGATTAAAGGAGCTTTCCACACCCCCTGTGTAAAAATTACATTTCATGTGGAAAAACCCTGGTTTCCTAAATTCAGTTTCTTTATAACTTCTAACAACTTTGTAAAAAACAAGGGTTTGGCTTTTCAAAAGGAATTAAGGCACCAATTATGCCTACCCGATTCACAATTTTAGAAAATAAAAGAGCTGTTTTTTTATCAAGATGTTTTTTAATTAAGCGATGTTAGGAACCGCGCATAAATCAACAAACTTCGTTAAAAGTCGCTGTTAAAAAATTGTGGATTAGTGTGGATAAGAAGGAAGTTTTAAATTTGCATCAAAATATATTTTACACTTCTCCACAAATTCACACCCCTAATAGTAATAGGACTTTAAATAAATAATCTATTAATACTAAATACTATGGCAGATATTAACATTGAAACAGCCCAGCTCAATATTGAAAAAAAAGGTTTTCTTGATTTGCCAATTGATGTTAACTTAGACCTCTTCGCAGAAATCGAACGTTTAAAAAAAGAAAAAAATGCTATTGTACTTGCCCACTATTACCAGGAACCAGATATTCAGGATGTTGCTGATTTCATTGGAGACAGTCTGGCGCTTGCACAAAAAGCACAGTCCACCGATGCGGATATTATCGTGTTTGCCGGTGTACACTTCATGGCTGAAACGGCAAAAATTTTAAATCCTCAAAAGAAAGTTTTATTGCCGGATTTGAAAGCGGGATGTTCACTTGCAGACTCTGCTCCTGCTGATCTTTTTCAAAAATTTAAAGATAAATATCCGGGTCATGTGGTGATAACTTACATCAATTGTTCCGCTGGAATGAAAGCTTTGAGTGATATAATTTGCACCTCCTCAAATGCTGAGGCAATCATTAATAGTGTGCCAAAAGAGCAAAAAATAATATTTGCTCCTGATAAAAACCTTGGAGCTTATCTTATAAAAAAGACGGGACGGGATATGGTGCTATGGAACGGGGCCTGCATTGTTCACGAAATATTTAGCCAGGAAAAAATTACAAAATTGAAGATTCGACACCCGGAAGCAAAGGTGATAGCACATCCTGAATGCGAAGAGCCTGTTTTAAAATTGGCAGATTTTATTGGTAGTACAAGTGGTTTATTAAAATACACTGCTGAAAATCCTGCTAATGAATTTATAGTTGCAACCGAATCAGGAATAATACACCAGATGCAATTGACATCGCCATTCAAAACATTTATTCCTGCACCGCCGGATAATATGTGCGCGTGTAATGATTGTCCTTACATGAAGCTAAATACACTGGAAAAATTGTATTTGTGTATG
>JBDSHT010000156.1:0-19306 GCA_039918315.1 Ginsengibacter sp.
AAAAGCAATGCTGCTATTAAGTTGTAATTCCAAATTAATTCCACAACTTTGCGGGCATTAGTAATTGTTCAATATACCTAAATTAAACATGGGCCTTTTTAATTTTTTTACACAGGAAATTGCCATCGATCTCGGCACCGCCAACACCTTAATCATTCATAATGATGTGGTGGTGGTAAACGAACCTTCTATTGTTGCATTAGACAGAAATAATCCAAAAAACATTTTGGCTGTGGGTAAGAAAGCCCTCATGATGCACGAGAAAACTCATGAAAGTATTCGTACTGTGCGCCCTTTGAAAGATGGAGTTATTGCAGATTTTAACGCGGCAGAATTGATGATCCGCGAGATGATCAAAAAGATATATCCAAAGAAACCACTTTTTCCACCAAGTTGGAGAATGATGATATGCATTCCCAGCAGCATTACCGAAGTAGAAAAAAGAGCGGTAAGAGATAGTGCGGAGCAGGCGGGTGCAAAGGAAGTTTATTTGCTGCATGAGCCTATGGCTGCGGCATTAGGAATTGGAATAGATGTGGAAGAACCCGTGGGAAATATGATCATTGATATCGGCGGTGGAACTACCGGTATCACTGTAATTGCGTTAGCAGGTATCGTTTGTGATCAATCCATTAGAGTAGCCGGCGATGAATTTACAGCCGATATAATGGAGGCACTTCGTCGTTACCATAGTTTATTGATAGGAGAGCGTACTGCAGAACAAATTAAAATTCAGATTGGCGCAGCCATGAAAGATATTGATAATCCTCCTGATGATATGCCCGTAAATGGACGTGATCTTGTAACAGGAATTCCAAAACAAATAATGGTGAGCTACCAGGAAATTGCAGAGGCTTTGGACAAATCTATTTTCAAAATTGAAGAAGGAATTTTAAAAGCGCTTGAAACGACTCCTCCGGAATTGGCTTCAGATATTTATCGTCGTGGCTTGTATTTAACAGGTGGCGGAGCATTGCTAAGAGGCCTTGATAAAAGGCTCGCCGCAAAAATCAAACTTCCCGTTCACATTGCAGACGACCCGTTAAAGAGTGTGGTTAGGGGAACCGGTTTGGCTTTGAAACATTATGACCGCTATCCATTTGTGATGAGATAACCCAAAGCGATTTTCTATCTTCAGTATTGCATTCAACGCAGATATTTAAAAGGAGAATAGTTGTAAAAAAAGAAAAATTAGTGCAGACATTCCGCGCAATTTGTTCTTATTTTGCTCAATTACTTTTATGGCTTATTTCATATAACTATTTAAAATCTCCAGCCATCAGGAGAAACAGGATATGCGTAATATTTTTCTCTTCATCCGTGTTTACTTTACTTTTATTTTCTTCTTGTTTCTGATGGGCTTGTCTTTCTATTTACTTTTCAGTTATAACCGGTATCACAATGCCATCTATTCAACCGTAGCCGGTGAAATAACCGGAAAAATAAATAAGCAGGTTAACGATGTTGAATATTATTTTCATTTAAAACAGACCAATGACTCTTTGGTGAAAGCCAATGAAATTCTGTATAGCAAGCTCAAAGAGAATTATGAAATTGCCGATACAGCCAATAAAATTGCAATAGATACTATCCGGGTAGATTCTATAAAAGCTCAAAAAAAGTATTTGTACATGCAGGCCAAAGTGGTGCGCAATTCTGTTAGTCAACCCAACAATTATATTGTTTTACACCGTGGCTCACAGCAAGGCATACACGCAGACATGGGAGTAATAGGAATTAATAACGCCGTGATAGGAACAGTGATGGAAGTAAGTAAAAACTATTCGGTGATAATGAGTTTGCTTCATGAGCAAAGTAACCTGAGTGCCCGGCTATTAAAAAGCGGTGAAACGGGAACAATTGTTTGGGATGGAGCCGACCCAAAAATTTTAATTTTAAAAGATGTATCCAAAACAGTAAAAGTAACAGTCGGTGATAGTGTGGTTACCAGTGGTTTTTCTGATAAATTTCCTCCGGGGTTAATGGTGGGTGTTGTTTCAAAAATTATCAGCGAGAAAACGAGCAGCAATTATGTTGTGAGTATAAGAGCATCGGCTAATTTTGAAAATCTTCAGTATGCCTATATCATCGACAATCTTCAAAAGGAGGAACCGCAACAACTTTTAAAAAAGGTAAAAAGTAAATGAGTGATTTAGTAAAAAATATAATCAGGTTCTGTCTTTTTATTTTGGTGCAGGTATTTGTATTAAATCAAATTCCGCCATTGCACCAATTGGTGACGCCTTATTTGTATTTCTTATTTATTTTATGGCTTCCATTTAAAATCAACAGGCGCACATTAATGCTTCTTGCTTTTATGCTAGGCTTTGCATTAGACAGCTTTACTAAAACGTATGGATTGCATTCCGCACCCTGTATCCTAATTGCTTACCTCAGGCCATTCCTGATCAACCTGCTTATTTCCCAGGAGGGTGCCGAAAGTAATTACAATGAACCTTCCATAAAAAGCATGGGGTTTACACCTTACTTTACTTATATAACCATTCTCACTTTCATACATCACACTCTTTTGTTCTTTTTGCAAGCCATGCAAACCGGTGGTTATTTTTATTTCATCATAAAAACATTGCTTTCTACTGCGATAAGTTTAGCTCTAATTCTTTTAACAGAATTATTGTTTGTGAGAAAGCAAAGATTTAGAACAAATACAATATAGTGAGTTAGTTTTGTAACTGAAAACTATCGGAATTTTCTCCCTTTAAACCATTTAAGAATTGTCTGTATTTAACCAGTCACGGAAAAATATTATAATTGCCATAATCCTGTTTATGGGTGTGGTAATTATTTTTCGCCTGTTCAGCCTCCAGGTAATGAATACAAAATACAGTATCATGGCCGATGAGCAGGGAAGATTTAGAAAGGTAGTTTACCCAGACAGGGGAATATTATTTGACCGCAAAGGAAGAGCGGTTCTTCGAAATACAATCATATACGATCTAATGGTGACTCCCGGAAAAATAAGGGGCATCAACCTGGACACTTTTGCGCTTTGCAAAATACTTGACATAGATACTGCTGAATTTAAAAAAAGAATTCTGACCAGCATCATTAAAAACAAAAGTTTCCGTCCCTCTGTTTTTGATGCGTCTTTGTCACCGGATAAACTTGCCAAGATTAATGAAAGCATGTACAAATTTGTACCTGCATTTTATTTACAGGAAAGGCCGGTTCGTGATTATCCTTATGATGCAGCAGGAAATATTTTAGGATACTTGTCTGAGGTAAGTCCAAAGTTTTTGGAATTAAATCCAAATGACGGATACCTGACGGGCGATTATGCAGGTAAGACAGGTTTAGAGCGCAGTTACGAAAAAGTATTAATGGGGCAACGTGGCATTGAATACTGGAAACGAGATAATAAAAACCGGCTGACAGCTCCGTTGGAAAATGGCAGGTTTGATACCGCAGCAATCCCCGGAGAAAATCTTCATCTATCATTGGATATTGAATTGCAAATGCTGGGAGAGCATTTGATGGAAAATAAAATTGGTGCCATCGTTGCCATTGACCCAAGAACCGGAGGAGTTCTCTCCATGGTGAGCAGCCCCACTTACAAACCGAGTTTATTAACAGGTTCTGAAAGAAAAAAACATTTTGCCGAAATACTTTTAGATCCGCGCTCACCCATGATCAACCGCTCAGTAAATGCATTTTATCCACCGGGCTCCACTTTTAAAACCTTGCAAGCATTGATAGGTTTGCAGGAAGGAGTCATCACACCAAATACACATTTCCTTTGCACCGGCGCATTTTACGGTTGTGGCCGTCCCATGAAATGTCTCGATCCGGGCTATTTTAAATTAAAGGAAGCTATCACCTTTTCTTGCAATACTTATTTCGCAGAAGTAATGCAGAAAGCCATCAACAATCCGGAATACGGTTCAGTTGATAGTGCATTAAAAGTGTGGGGTCGTTACATGTATGCATTCGGTCTAGGTAATAAATTAGGGATCGATATGCCTTCGGAAAAGAGTGGATCTATCCCTACACCCGCGACCTACAACAGGATGTATGGCGAAGGGCATTGGAATTTTTGCACCTTTCGTTCTGTGAGTATCGGGCAGGGAGAAGTACTGGTCACACCATTACAGGTGGCAAATGAGATGGCTTACATAGCAAACAAAGGATGGTTCATTACTCCACACATGGTGGATTCTATAGATGGAGGAGACAGGTATAATTTATTAGATTCTTTTAAAATGCGGCATCATCCATTAACGATTCAGGATAGTATTTTCGAAGCAGTGCATGATGGTATGCAAGGTGTGATGGAACGCGGAACAGGCGCAGCCGCAAAAGTTCCGGGAATCATTGTTTGCGGAAAAACAGGAACGGTAGAAAATTATTACAAAGGGATAAAACAAAAAGATCACGCATTTTTTGCGGCATTTGCTCCCCGGGATAATCCTCGTATAGCCATAGCTGTTATCTGCGAAAATGCTGGCTTTGGTTCCACGTCCGCTGCACCTATCGCAAGCCTTATGATTGAACAATATCTGAATGATTCTATTGCAGGAAAAGAAAGAAAAGATCGGGTAGAGGCAGTCTCTAAAATGAACCTGATGCCTCAAAGAATTTATGATGCCATTCGCCAAAGAGATTCACTGCGCCATGCGAAAGATACCGACTACCTGATGGAAAAAGGTTATATTAAAAGCGCCATGGATACCATTGGGATAGGAAATGAGGCCGATGATGCAAATGAATCTTTGAAAAAATTGAAGAAGGAAGATCCCGCTCCAAATGCCAAAGATACTTTGCCACCCCAGGAAGAAAAACAGAACCCAAAGCCGGGACCGCAGGCAGTAATTCCTGATAGACAAAAAACAATAACAAGGGGTGTACTAATATCCTAAAAACCAATTTGATTGCCGAATGCGTGAACAAGTTACTTTATCAAAAGGAATCGACTGGATTACAGTTTGGCTATACATCATTTTTGTAAGTATCGGGCTCCTTTGTATTTTTTCGGTAGAGTACAAGCCTGATGAATCTATTTTGCGAAGTATCGCTGAATTAAAAAAGAACTACTCCAGGCAACTTGTTTTTATGGGTTTGTCGTCGATCATCGCAATATTTATTTTATTAACTGATAGTAAATTTTTTACGGCTACCGCCAATATTGGATATGCGTTTGGAATTTTATTACTTTTTGCCACTCTGTTTTTGGGTAAAGATATTAACGGCTCAAGATCATGGATACCTTTGGGTTTCTTTAATCTTCAACCCGTAGAAACATGTAAAATTTTTACTGCACTTGCGCTTGCAAAATATTTGTCGCGACCGGAAACTAATTTTCAAAGTCCGCGATCGCAATTAATAGCAGCTGCGATTACACTTACACCTGCTGTATTTTCTCTTTTGCAAAATGAAACAGGTCTCGCCCTGGTTTATTTTTCATTTTTAATTCCCATGTATCGAGAAGGGCTGCCACCGGTCTATCTCATTGCAGGATTCTCTATTGGCATATTGGTAGTAGCAACAATTCTTGTCGAAAAAAATACATTAGCTTTCATACTGACAGGCATTGCGTTTGCTACGATTTATTTTTTCAAAAGAAATATTAAACGTGATAAAGGGGTTCTTGTGATAATTGTGGGCTTGTGGCTTCTATGCGTAGGTATTCAAAGATTTGCTGTTCCCTACCTTTTTAATAACGTCCTTCAGAAATACCAGGTAGAAAGAATCATGAGCACATTTGGTGTGGATTATGTGCCCGAGGGAGATTTAAAAAATCTTACTGCTGAAGAGAAAAAAATGTTATCAAAAGAAAATGAAAGGAAAAAAGCAAAAGAAAATTATAATGTAAAACAATCTAAAATTGCAATTGGCTCCGGCGGATTGTGGGGCAAGGGATTTTTGAAAGGCACACAAACACAGGGTGATTTTGTGCCGGAGCAACGCACCGATTTTATCTTTACTTCCGTTGGAGAAAATTTCGGATTCTGGGGAAGCAGCCTTGTAATTATTTTATACCTTTTATTTTTATTGAGAATCGTATTTCTGGCAGAACGGCAACGAAGCGCATTTAGCAGGGTATATGCTTACAGTGTAGCAGCGATTTTATTTTTTCATGTCACCGTCAATATTTGTATGACGATCGGTCTCGCTCCTGTAATTGGAATAACACTTCCATTATTAAGTTATGGGGGCTCCTCATTAATGACTTTTACTATTCTTATTTTTATTCTCGTTCGGCTTGATGCAGACAGGCAAATGGTGCTGAGATAAAGAAGTAAGAAGTCTTAAAAATTTTATATGAAAGTTTTACCGCTGAGTGAAGGCGCATTTACTATAGACAGAACCAAAAGATTTGTTCCTTTTGATATTGAAAAAGATGATCTTCAGCAGCGGTCAAAAGGTAGTCTCCTTGTGGAAATTCAACCTTTTGCTGTTGTTACTTCAAAAGATATAATCGTGTTAGATACTGGGCTTGGATTCAGTGACGAAAGCGGCCAATTGATGATACACAAAAATTTATCAGAGCACGGCATTAATGCGACTGATGTTACGAAGGTGCTTTTATCACACCTCCATAAAGATCATTCCGGAGGCATTGCATTTCCAAATAAAAAAATCGTGAGTTTTGAGAACGCCACTTATTACATTAACCGGAACGAATGGAACTTCGCGATGCAGGAAGAAAACTCCTCTTATAAAAAGGAGAATTTTTTATTGTTGGAAAAATATAGCAATCTAACTTTTCTTGAAGGCGATGGTATTATTGATGATTACATTCATTATGAAGTTACCGGTGCGCATTGTCCCTTTCACCAGGTGTTTAAAATTATAGAGCATGATGAAATTATTTTTTTCGGTGGCGATGTGGCTCCTCAGTTACAACAAATGAAAAATCGATTTAAAGCAAAATATGATTACGACGGAGAGAAGGCAATGGAGCTAAGGCAAACATGGAAAGAGAAAGGAAAAGAAGAGAATTGGAAATTTCTTTTTTATCACGATATCAAATATCCAATTTTTAATTTCTAATTGCGTTTAATAAAAAAGGCCTGCCCTAAAAAGGGCTGGCCGTTGCTAACCTATGAAAAACACCTAGATACAAAAGTAGGAGAATTTTTAGTTTCTCCTATTTTTCATTGTAAATATTTTTAATATTTTTAATATTTTTATTGCAGCCCTTTCTGGCGTTGATTCTTCAGTCTTTTAATTAACACGTTTCTGAACTCCTTTTCCGCATTATAGAGGGTAATCACTTTTTCACTACCTAATATTTTCTCAAATTTGGATTTATATTTCTTTTTGATGTCCAATAATTTTTGTTCATTTTCCAGAACATCATCATCATTTTTTCCTGCACGAATTCCTTTAACTTCTTCTTCATATTCATTGTAAACAGGCCAAAACTTTTCAGCCTCAGCAGAAGTGAGTTTTAATTTTTGGGTAAGAAAAGCAATCTTCAAAGCCTGTATTCTTTCTCCTCGTTGCCCATTACCATTTTGTGCCGTCAGGCAGGAAGTACTTCCCACTATCATTAAAAAGAAAAGTAAATATTTTTTCATTTCATCAATTTTTAACCGATGCATTCGCATCAATTTTATCAAGGTATTTGTTCAAGGTATTTTCATCTAATAGATAATCAGTAACAGCAGGAAGTTCCTCTACATCAACATCCTTTATTAGTAATTCATTATCTAAAATGCTTCCATGTTTTTCGAGATATTTTATAATTTCTTCATCCCCCAAAGCTGCTAATCCGGCTTCTAATTGCTCGGGTGTTTTAAACTGCTTAGAAACATTCGCGGCGAAAGCCACTGCGTCATTAGTGTCATTAGTTGTACCATTAAATATAAATAAAGAACTTATGGCAATTATACCCGCAACAATAGCAGCCGCTGCATATTTTCGCCAACCAGCAAACATAGAAATCACCTTCGCCGACTTCGCCTTTGTATCAAGTTTTGAAATAATTTCACCACTTAAATTTTCAAAATAATTTTCAGGAACACTAAAAACATTTTTCTTCGGAAGAGAAGCTAATAAAGGAAATGTTTCAGCAGATTCTTTATCTGAATTTCCAACATTAATATCTTTTATTTTAGAAAGAATCGAATCGCTTAAAGAATTAAAATATTCCACAGGAACATTCTGAAATGCATTTATTTTTTGAAATTTAGACCCATTGTTATCTTCATCATTCATCAGCAATGTGTGGAGAGCAATTGCTTCGGGAAGTATTTCAAAATAATTTTCCGGCACATCAAAAACGTTAACCTTCGGTAGCTTCGCTAAAAACGGGCTAATCTCTTTTAATTCTTCTAATATTTCATTTAAAGGTTCCATTCCTATTTCAGACTAATATAAGTGTGAGAAGTTTAATGATTCAATATATAGTTTTCAATTTTTTTGGCAGCATGATGATAGCTCGCTTTTAAAGCGCCCTCGCTGGTTTCAAGCACTCTGCTCATCTTTTCATAAGGCATTTCATCATAATACCTCAGGTTAAAAACTATCCTTTGTTTTTCAGGCAAAGACTGAATCCCCAATTGTAATTTCCATTCCAACTTATTAGCATCAAAATGTGAATCGCTTTTTAATTTGCCGCTCAGTCCATTCTCATCATCGCTCAATGAAACTGAATTTCTTTTCTTTTGCTGCGCTATAAAAGTCAGGGATTCATTAGTCGCTATTCTGTAAAGCCAGGTATATAACTGGCTGTCTTCTCTAAAATTTTCTAAGCCTTTCCATACTTTGATGAACATGTTTTGTAAAACGTCATTCGCATCTTCATGATCTATCACCAATCTCCGGACATGCCAATATAATTTTTCCTGGTATTTTTTAATAATACCGGTAAATGCCTGCTCTTTAGTTGCAGGGTTCTTGAAACTTTCTAAAAGTTCCTGGTCAGGAGGAGCATTATTCATAAGTATTTTCTCTGCCAAAAATTGATAACTAAAATAAGACTATTTTTTTAAGGACAGGTTTAAAAGCGAAGGATAAAAAATCTTGCCGAAAGAAATAGGGATTTAAAACAAAAGAAAATTTTAGGGTGCAAATTCAAAATCTTTTACCGGCAGATCTTTGAAGATCTTTCCCGCCAGATGATTCTGCGGAACCAAAATAGTATATGCAGTAAGAAAAATAATTTTCATATCTACCAAAAAAGAAGCATTCTTTAAATACCATAATTCCAATTCTCCTTTGTAAGGATAAATAACAGCATACATCAGGCGAGGATCTTTAGCATCGGACAAAATCTTTTCTTCGTCCCTGAAAATAAGGGATCCAATACCAGTGATACCGGGTTTGGATTTATAGATATTATTTTTTACTTCATCGGAATATAATTCGAAACTTACTTTCATCAATGGCCTCGGCCCTACCAACGACATATTGCCTTCCAAAATATTTATGAGTTGTGGCAACTCATTGATTTTAGAAATGCGTAAAAATTTTCCGAATGCTGTCACACGTGGGTCGTTACGAACTGTAATCTCTCCCGTTCCCATTTTAGAACTGTTCTTTAGCATCGTTGCGAACTTCCAGATGTAGAAAGGTTTATTCTGGTATCCAACTCTTTTTTGGCGATAAAATATTTCATGTTCTCCCGTAAACAGGAGTATAATCATTATCAATAAAAATACTGGTGATAATATAACAAGCGCGATCAATGCCGCTATAATATCAACTACTCTTTTAATCGAAGAATACATGAACCAGGGGGATGATTTTATTTTTGTATTAATTACTAAATAACTCAAGATATAATAATATTACGGCAGTTCATTTAATAAATCTCTTTTATCTTTTTACAAACAGAAAGTAAATCCTCATTCGTTATATTGGTTGAGCATGGTATGCTAAGGCAATGCTTATAAAGAAAATCCGAGCGATCTGTTTTTGTATAATATATTTCATTTGAAAACATGCGAAGCTGATTCATAGGAACCCAGAATGGGCGACTTTGCATTTTGTTATCATTTAAAATTTTTAATACTTCGCGTTGCTTCACGGTTTTTATTGTAGGCATCCACCAATTAGGATTTACATCTGCATTCACCTGCTGAAATTCGATATCGCCCACTCCCTCCAATTCGTTTTTATAAAAATCAATTATCTCCTTTTTGCGTTTTAAAAATCCCGGTAACTGCTCCATTTGCGCTACACCCATTGCTGCTGCCACATTTACTAATCGATAATTATACCCAATATCATCATGGATGTATTCAAATGGATCACTCTTTGCTTGCGTAGTTAAATGCTTAGCTCTCTTTGCCAGCAATTCATCATTGGTAACAATCATGCCGCCACCACCAGTTGTTATTATTTTATTTCCGTTATAACTGAACGTTCCCAAAAGACCAAAACTACCCGCGTGTTTACCTTTATAATAACTTCCCAAAGCTTCTGTGCTATCTTCAATTATAGTAATATTATTTTTCTCTGCGAGAGATAATAATCTATCCATGTCGCACATATTACCCAGCACGTGAACAGGCATAATTACCGGAATTCTTTTACCCGTTTTTTTATGGTAACAAGAGCCATCTTTTTGGATCGTTTCATTGGTTAAAAACTCTTCCAATAAATCTAGATCCATCTGCCAATTTTTTTCATCAGCATCTATTAACACCGGAGTAGCTCCTGTATATTTTATTGAATTAAGTGTTGCTATAAAAGTAATGTTTGGTGCTATCACCATATCGTTTTCATTAACGCCCAGCATAATGAGACACGTGTGTAATGCAGTAGTACCGCTGCTTGTAGCTATTGCATATTGTGTGCCGGCAAATTCGGCACTCATCTTTTCAAACTTATCTACGTAAGATCCTACACTGCTTACCCATCCGGTTTCTATACATTCTGTCACGTACTTTAATTCGTTGCCATTTAAATTTGGGCCACTTAATAGTAACATAAAGGTTGTTGGTTTTGGGGTGTTGCTTTTTTATTTGCGAACTAGTTTATGTAACAAATTCGACCCTGAATTCAAGAGTGATTAAAATATTCCTGATTAAATATTCCTGAATTTTTGACCAAAAGAATCTGTTACTATTCCTGTCTTTAATAACTTATAAATTTCCTTTACGCCATCGGGTACTGTCTTCGTGATAGTAAACCCAAGTTCGTTTTTTATTTTATCAAAATTCACACGATAATCCCTCGGGTCTTCATTCATTTCCACATAATTTACTTTCGTGTTCGGAACTACTTTACAAACCTCTTCAATGATCATTCCTTTATTGTAATTTTCTTCTGTGCTTCCAACGTTGAAAACATTGGCTCTCACTTTTTCTTCATCGCTTTCTAAAACCAAAACCACTGCTCTCGCCAAATCATCCACATGACAGTAAGGACGCCAAAATTGAGCTCCCCATATTTCCTGCTCACCATTGATAGTCGCGTTGCGGGTAAATTCATTTACGGTAAGGTCGAACCGAATGCGCGGTGAAAAACCATACACAGTGCTAAAACGCAATGCAGTGCTGCATACCGGCGAATCCTTCTTTTCTTCCAACAAATATTTTTCAAACTTAACTTTCAATTCAGCATATAAAGAAACGGGGTTAAGCTCCGAAGTTTCTACCACAAAAGAATCAGGGTCCGGCATCTTTCCATAGTTACTACATGTGCTCGCAAATACAAAACGCTTAACTCCGGCATTTTCTGCGGCTTCAAACAGATCCACACTTCCCTGCCAGTTAGTTTCCCTTGCATCATCGCTATATTTTTTACAGGCGGGATCACCTACGATTGCGGCCAGATGAGCAATCGCATCAATTCCAATTAATGCCTTTTTTACATCCGCCGAAATACGGATATCACCTTTTAAAAATTCGAAATTGGGATGTAGCATTACCTCATACAAAGCATCGCCACCAAAATTTAAATTATCAAACGCTCTAACCTGGTAGCCCTTTTGCAACAACTGGCGAACCAAAACAGATCCGATATATCCGGCTCCACCGGTAACTAATACTTTCATAAATTATTCTTTATTTTTTTGCTCCGCAAAGATAAGTGAGATTGGTTTTCATAATATGTCCTTCCGCTTGTTATCGTGCAGGAATTCCCATTACTGTTGTACCATCAGGCACATTTTTTACAACTACAGCTCCCGCACCGATAGTAACATTTCTTCCAATCGCAATTCCTTGTCTGATTACCGAACCTGCCCCTACAAATGTAGTCCGGCCAATTGTGACGTTGCCACAAAGTATAGCACCCGGACCGATATGTGCAAATTCTTCTACTATACATTCATGTTCGATAATGCTGGATGTGTTGCAAATAACTCCACGTCCAATTTTTGCAAGTGGATTTATACTAACATTAGCAGCAATCATGATTCCATGATCCCCGATAGAGGCAGAAGGGCAAACAACAGCAGATGGATGAATTAAGTTTATCGGAAAAATATTTTTCTCAGCAAGCGATTGGTACACTGTGCTTCGGATTTCATTATAACCGATAGCAATAAAAAAATCCTTTTTTTTCAAGAATTCTAAAGCCCCATTTGTTTGTTCAGAGCCATGATATTCTAAATTAAATGGATTGTACTCTTTCTGATCCATGTCGCAATAACCCGTAAATTCCTTTCCCATTGCTTTAGCGATGCTGTACGCCACATAGCCATGTCCACTATATCCTATTAAGATCATTATTAGTTTTTTTCAGGGTTTAAAATACTAAGATATTTTTGTAAGATAGCGTTCCAAACGTCTTCACGTTTAAAATTTTGTTGAACTTTTTTTTCTAAACTTTCTGCCATAAGCTCCATTTTATCCATATTGTGGATTGCAAAATGGAAAGCGTCTTTAATCTCACTGGAATTATTCACTTCAAATAGCAAGCCTGTTTTCTCATTTGTCACTATGTCCACATTGCCTGCAATGCGACTGCAAATAATGGGTAGTTTCATGGCACCTGCTTGTAAAAGTACATTTGGGAATCCCTCTCTGTGCGAAGGAAATACAAACAAATTCGAAATCGCCATAAAATATTCAACATGCTGTGTCCACGGTACTTGGATAATACTTTCGTTTGTTTTTATGCTATTTATTATTGCCTCTGGCAATGGATCTAATCCGTTTTCAAAATCACCAGCTAAAATTAATTTAATCCTTTCATTTCCGTTTTGCATTTCATTAAAAGCAGTTACTAATTCCACAATGCCTTTATCAAAAACTAGTCGTCCTATAAAAAGTATATAAATGTTATCAGTTGAATAACCGATTGATTTTTTTATTTCATCAAGAATATTTTCCTTCAAAACATTCCTGGAAAACCTATCTAAATTAATTCCGTTGGTAGATCCGTTTAAAATAACGGATACCTTTTTTTCAGGAACCAATTTATGACTTATGATGTAATCTTTAATGGATGCGCTGTTAGGCCACACCTGTGTTGCCGAAGCATAAGTAAGTTTTTCAATGAACTTTAACAGCAAAAACCGATTCCCTTTTTCCACCATTAAAGGAAGTCCAGCCACGGTATGAATTCTAATTTTTATCCCGCAGAATCTTGCTGCCATCATACCCAGCAACCCCGCCTTTGGAGTATGTGAATGAACAATGTCAGGCTTTTCTTTCCTAAATATTTTTATAAGTTGAAACAGGCATTTCAAATCCTGAAGTGGAGTTATCTTTCTGGTTAAGGGAACGATTAGATGCGGGCAATTTTCATTTTTAATTACATCATTTCTTTCTTCACTGTCTGCGCTGACCATAGTGACATCGAATCCATTGCTCTGCATAAAATTCATTTGCCCGGGTAGCAAATATTTTAAAGCCATTGGAATGGTAGTGATTCGAATCAGTTTTTTTTTCACCGTAAATTAATGTGATGAATGAAGGAATTTTGAAAGCATCAAAAATAGCTTCATTAAACCAAAGTCAGGAGTAGTCCGGAAGAAATTTAATAGGATCAGGCAATGAACCTGATTGAGCAAGTTTTACTAAAATTGGAAAGCTACTATGACTCTATTATATGTTGCCGCCTTTCTATATTCAATGTATTTGAAAAAATTCTACCTGGTAATGTTTGTATAAAAAAGTTGATCCAGATGAAAAGAGAATAATTCATTCCATTCTTCAAACGATTTAATATTAATGGAGGAGAAACGTCAAATCGATTTGTAAATGCATCGGCAACCGGCCAAATAAGAAACCACAACTTCTTTGCTTTGTCTGTTTTTTGAAACAACAAAATTATCCCTGCAAATGCTATGATAAAACACAGATAATTAAGGGTAGCCATCAACTGATTTCCAAATTTTATCTTGTGCACAAAAAACCTGTTTCTTACATAGTAATACATCTTCCAGGCTGAGGCATAATCCCAATCTTTTTTTATAGAGAAGGCCGACGCGGGATGATAATGTACACTATCCCCAACAGTGTAAACCGGGATTGCATTTTTCCTGGTAATCCGATAATAATATTCGGTTTCATCGCCCCATAAAAAAAATCTCTTTTGAGGAACCCCAACACGCTCAACAATTTTTCGGTGAAGCAGAGTGCCGTTAAAAGGGTGCCCGATTCCTTTTATTAATTTACAATCCACTTCGTCGAGCGTCTTATAATGCTGTGTTTTCCATACAAAAGATTTTTTATCTTCTTTATTAATTACCGCGCAGTTTAGTAATCGAAGTTCTTTCTCATCTTCACCTTTTAATAAATTTTCAAACGCATCGTTTCTGGGATATCCATCATCGTCCATGCACCAAATCCAGGTGTATCCGTTTTCAAAAGCCCATTCAATTCCTCTGTTAAACCCACCGGCGGAGCCGCAATTATTCTGGTTTATAAATTCAATATCGTTCTCTTCATGCAACCATTTTTCTGTATCATCAGTGCTTCCGTTATTGATCACTAAAATTTTATCGAGGGACTTTGTTTGATTCCGCAATGCTTGAATGCATTCCGACAATAATTGTTGCCGGTTATAGGTGACAACAACAGCGATAGATCTTTGCATGGATAGGGATTTTACAGGAATTATAAATCAATCGTCCTATAAATAATAAGTGTAGCATTACGTGCCTACATATTATCATTCATAAGAATTGATAACAACTCTTATAAATAACGAAGCGATACACAAATTATTGTGGCAATAGACATTCTCAATGAAGTGTACGATGTAAATTCTTTAGCTTCTTTACTAAAGCTCTTGGTTAGGGAAAACAGGTGGTTTTTGATTTGAATTAAACGCATTTAAAAAATGGGATGCATAGTTCAAAGCCTCACCAATCACATGGTGCATATCCATATATCGGTAAGTTGCCAGTCTTCCTAAAAAAGAAGTCTTTTGCAAATTCGTAGCGTCAGCACGGTAGCGCATTAAAATTTCTTTATCCGCCTGTAATCGTTTAGGGTAATAAGGAATATCCTCTTCGGTAGTTTCTTTACTAAACTCTTTAAAGCAAACTGTTTTATCATGTTGCTCCCAATAGGTAAAATGTTTATGCTCTGTAATTCTGGTAAAAGGTATATCCGCATCACAGTAATTCATCTGTGCAACACCCTGAAAATCTCCTTCTCCTACAATCTTTTCGAAAGTAACTGTTCTGTAACCAAGCCGCCCATGTCTATAATGAAACCATGCATCAATAGGGCCAGTGTAGAAAACGTGATCATAGCCAGACACATCCATTGTGCTATTAAATTTTTTACCAAGGATGATTTTAATATTATCAAAAGCAATAAATTTTTCGATTAATGCAGTGTATCCATCTACCGGAATACCTGTGTAAATATTATTGTGATAGTTGTCATCATAACTAAAACGCACAGGAATTCTTTTTAAAATTGACGCAGGTAATTCAACAGGCTCGCATCCCCATTGCTTTTTGGTATATCCATAAAAAAATGCATCGTACAATTCTTTGCCTATAAAACGCAGAGCCTGCTCCTCAAAGTTTTTGGGATCAACGAGTGATTTGTCTGCAAGCGATTCTAAAAAAACTTTTGCTTCCGCAGGTGTGAATGTTTTTTGAAAAAGTTGATTTATAGTTTGCAAATTTACCGGCAGTGAATAAACTTTTCCACCGCTCATTGCTTTCACGCGGTGTATGTATGGCCTGAATTCCATAAATCCATTTACAAAATCCCACACCTCCTTGCTGTCCGTATTAAAAATATGAGGTCCATATTCATGAACCATAATGCCGGTAACTTCATCTCTCTTGGTGAAACAATTTCCTCCAATATGATTTCTCTCGTCCCAAATTTCTATCGTGCAATCAAGCGCCTGTGACAGTTTGTTTGCCAGAACGGTTCCGGATAATCCACATCCAATAATTAAAAATTTAGAACTCACACGCTTAATTTTTAGGCTGCAAAATAACAGGTATTAATCAATCTGATGTCAAATATTAATTTTAATTTGCCTGCTTTTATCACATGAAATTATTTTCTCTACATTTCATCTATTTAAATGGATTTTTTAGATTTTATAGCTTTCTTCCTTTACACAATAATTTTTTCTTTTATTTTTTCAGTTCTTCGGAAAAAAATTAAGGATGAAAAATTAAGGGTGTATCATCGCAACGCTTTTTGGTTGAAAGTACTGGCATCATTTAGTTACAGCCTTTTTGTTCTTTACATATCTGCCGGAGATACCACCACTCTTTTTTATCCGGAAGGCCATAATTTATACATGCTGATTTTAAAAGATCCTTCGAAAATAGATTTGCTTTTTGGACCGGGATCTGACGTGACTGCGAATCTTCTTGCTAACCCTAACCAAATCGGGTATTTCAAAGAAGCCAGTAATTTTATGGTGTTGCGTATCACAGCTATTCTATGTTTTTTTTCTTTCGGTAAATACATGGTTGTGAATTTAATGTTCTCAATGATTGCCTTCACAGGCATTTGGAAACTTTATTTATTCTTTTGTGAACAGTATCCCGAATTATATAAGCAGTTTGCTGTTGCCATATTATTTCTCCCCACTTTTACTTTTTGGAGTTCAGGTATTTTAAAAGATCCACTTGCTATAAGTGCCTTGGGTTGGTTTACCTATTCACTTTACCAGGTGGCTTACAAAAAAAGAAACCTGATCAAAAACTTGCTGATCATCGCGCTAACTGTATATCTATTTTCTGTTGTGAAAGTTTATATACTGGTGGCGTATCTGCCAGCCTTCATTGTTTTTTTGTTACTGAAAAATGCAATGATCTTAAAAAACAATTTTACTAAAGTTTTACTCGTAATTGTTTTTATTGTGGGAAGTATTGTGGGATTTGTGGCCCTTAGTGGTACTATGCAAGGTGCCGTTGAGGAATATTCCGGCAATGATTTAACAGAAGGCATTTCAACTTATCAGGACAATTATGAAAAACAAAGAAACAAAAATGAGGGTTCTTATTTTTCGTTAGGAGTGGAGTTTGATGGCAGCACTGGTAGCCTCATAAAGATTGCACCGGCGGCAATCGTCGCAACTTTCTTCAGGCCATTTTTATGGGAGTCACGGAAGATATCCACCTTACTTTCTTCCCTTGAAAGTCTTGCAATTATGTTGTTTACTTTATACGTTTTAAAAAAAGTAGGATTGAAAAAATTCTTTGGCACAATTCTAAAGAAACCAATAGTGTTATACTGTTTCTTTTTCGCCATGGTCTTCGCACTTTTTGTGGGAGCTACTACTTTAAATTTCGGCACCCTTGTGAGATATAAAATTCCCGCAATGCCATTTTACGTGATTTCACTTATCTTGATTTTATATTTTAATAATAAACTAAAAGTGAAACCCGGAATTTTACCACAACCTATATCAGATAGTCAGAATGGCTAGATTTTTTTGTGGGAAAAAATCCGAAAATGTTCATTTACCCATTTATAGAAAACAGAGAGATGAAAAAAATAATTTCGATCATCGGTGCGCGACCACAATTTATTAAACATGCACCTATGCAATTGCAATTGCAAAAACATTTTAATGCCCTCACCATCCACACCGGTCAGCACTATGATAAAAACATGAGCGACGTGTTCTTTAATGAATTAAATATCCCGCAGCCCGATTATCTCTTTGATATTGGAGGAAGCAAAAACCAGGGTGAGCAAACCGGTATAATGATGACAGAAATTGAAAAGGTCTGTTTAGAGGAAAATCCTGACGCAGTATTAATTTACGGCGACACTAACAGTACGCTGGCAGGCACTTTGGTCGCTTCTAAAATGCATATTCCCTTGATACATGTGGAAGCAGGCTTACGAAGTTTTAACCGCAAAATGCCAGAGGAAATAAACAGGATTGTAGCAGATGAATTTGCCTTCCTACTATTTTGCCCCACACAACAAGCAATCGAGAATTTAAAAAAAGAAGGAATCGATCACGATGGCATTTTCCTAACCGGCGATGTTATGTGCGACACCTTGAAACTGGTACAAAACAAAATCAAACGACTTTATTTGGATGGACCATATTACTTTACTACACTACACAGGCCATACAATACTGATAACGAAACCCGGATGAAAATGATCCTTGATCAACTGGAGCTAGTTGATAAAAAAGTAATTTTCTCTGTGCATCCACGGGCAGCCACAAGAATGAAAAGTTTTGGGATTGATCTAAAAAAGTATTCCAATATTATTTTTATAGCTCCCGTTGGCTATGTGGAATCCATTTCTTATCAAAGCTTTGCTGACGCAATAATTACAGACAGCGGCGGAATGCAAAAGGAAGCCTATATGCTTCAAAAAAAATGCATCACCTTCAGAAGTGAAACAGAGTGGACAGAGACTCTAAACAACGGATGGAACACTTTAGTATTTGAAGATCTCGGCTCGATCCAGAAAGTTTTAAAATCGCAGCCAGGCGAATATATACCAGGTATTTATGGAGAAGGAAATGCTGCGCAGGAGATTGTTCAAATCATTAAAGAACGAATTGATAAATTATAAATCCGGATTTACATTCCCGTAAATAAATTGAATTAACGCGAGATTAAATCATAAATCTTTTTATAAGACTGAACTGCATTTTCTAAACTGTAAATCTCTCTGGCACCAGCAATAATATTCTCTTTTGAAAAACTGGGAGTAGTCTTAATGCCTTCAATAATTTTTTTAAAGGATTCTTCTGAAAAGTCTTCAACAACAAAGCCCGCATTATATTTTAAAACAATTTCTTTTACATCACCTACTCCGGAATTAGTAACTACAGGAATTCCCATTCCCATTATTTCTCCGTGCTTGGTGGGTGAAGATGACAACTTGGAATAACAGGGTTTTATAAAAAAAAGAGAATAGCTACTAAAAGAAAGTAACACGGGAACTTCGTTTCTCTTTGCTTTTGTTATGATCAAATTTTC
>JBDSHT010000157.1:0-14224 GCA_039918315.1 Ginsengibacter sp.
CAACGCTTATTCTTTGGGGAGCGAATGATTTATTAATTCCGGTGGAAAATGCCTATAAATTCCATTCCTATTTACCAAATGACACTTTAGTCATATTGGATAATTCAGGTCATACTCCAATGGAGGAGAGTCCGGTTGAAAGCCTAAAACCTGTAATAGAATTTTTAAAAAACGGTAAAAGAATTGAGTGACCAATACTCACTATTACAAGGTATTTTGGTGGACACAATAAGATATGCACATAATAACTAAGGTTTCGTTTTGCCCGAAGGGCAAGAAATGAAACCGCTGTTGAACGAACTATTCTCATCGATTCCATTAAAAAAATGGAAAAATAAATTGATAACCCGGGCTTCGGTTCTTATGGACTTTTCGTAAGGCCGTATTAGGATGGGGACGAAGGAAAGCCTCTGGAAGATTGACAATAAAGTAGGCCGAGAAATTTTCCCGTATCGAAAGGATTGATAGAATTGAGTTCTTAATCAAAAATTCAAAAGCAGATTCTTGCTAACAAAAGGACTGCAATGTTTTACAGTCACATCTTATTCCTCTTCACCCCTTTTTAAAACCCTCTTTACTTTATTCCATTGAAAAAGAACAGTCAATCCTACAGATAAACAAAGAGAATAAAACAGCCCAAACCATAATGGTCTGTTTCCCTGCCACACCATTTTTTCAAAAAATAGCCAGGCAAAAAACCAGTAAGCCAAAAGTAGTAACACCGTAAAAGCTAATTGCTTTTTCTCAGATAAACCGATATACCAAATTTTTAGTTTTTTCATTCAATAATAATTTAATTAATGGCTGCATCCTTTTGTGTCTTTGTAAACAAACCAGTTGATTGCAACATGAAACCGATAACAATTACCAGCAACGCTCCTATTACATTGAGCCAAAGAAAGGAAATAATTTCTGCGCGGTAAATCAGAAAAATAAATACTTCAGAAATGATAGCACTATAAAATATTGCATTGGCTTTGATGTATTTAAACCAAAACGCAACGAGGAAAATTCCAAGAATTACACCATAAAAAAGCGAACCTAAAATGTTGACAGTTTCGATGAGGCTGTTTCCGATGTTACTGGCAAACTGTGCGACGAGAATACAAAATACGCCCCACAAAAATGTATAAAATTTTGAAATGCGGTAGTCCATTTTCGGAGTAAGTTCTTTCTTCGAAAATCGTTTATGAAAATCAACTACTGTACAGGATGCAAGGGAATTTAATGCGGCCGCAATACTCCCCCATGCAGCCAGAAAGATTATTGCAATCAACAACCCTATCAATCCTTTCGGTAGATAATCAATCACAAAACGAAGGAAAATAAAATTGGTATCATTGGTACTTTCACCCGGCAATGCTTTTTCTAAAACCGCCTTATATTGATTTTTTATTTCAGTCTTTTTTACATTGTCAGTTGCTGCTATTTGTGCATAATTTAATTCGAGTGTTGTGAGTTCATTTTTATAAGAAGTTTTTTTGGCGCGCTCCATTTGTGCTCCATTAAAATAGATAGGCGCTTTATTAAATTGATAAAAACCAAACACCAAAACGCCCAACATTAAAATAAGAAACTGCATTGGCACCTTTACGATTCCATTCATCAACAAACCTCTTTTACTTTCTTTGTTATTTTTCGCTGTAAGATACCTACCTACCTGGCTTTGATCAGTACCGAAATAAGATAGAGCAAGGAAAAATCCGCCAATTACTCCACTCCAAATATTGTATTTATCCTGCCAGTCAAAGCCTTTCTCAGTAAAGCCGGTGGTGATGATATTCATTTTTCCATGATCGCCTCCTAAATCCAATGCATCAATGAAACCTACGTTTTCAGGCAATAATTTTACCACCCAATAACCGGCAATAAACATCCCGATTATGACAATTAATAATTGTAATTTTTGTGTGTGTGCAACGGCTCTGGCACCACCGGTAACCGTATAAATAATGAGCAAGCCGCCCATGATAATATTCGTGTAATAAATATTCCAACCCATCAAAGAACTCAGAATTAATGAAGGTGCATAAATGCTAATGCCGGTAGACAATCCCCTGGAAATTTGAAAAAGAAAAGAAGTGTAGGTTCTCGTTTTCAAATCAAAACGATTCTCTAAAAATTCATAAGCAGTGTACACTTTCAAGCGATTAAACACAGGAACAAAAACGATACAGATCACAATCATCGCGAGCGGCAAACCAAAATAGTATTGAACAAAACGCATTCCATCGGTGTAAGCCTGACCTGGTGCGCTTAAAAATGTAATAGCACTTGCCTGCGTACCCATGATGCTTAGCAACACCAAATACCACGGCATATCACGATTACTCAAAAAATAGCCGTCCAGGTTTTTAGTCGTCCTGCTTTTGTAAATCCCATAAACAATAATGATTGTAAGCGTTGCTACGAGTACAATCCAATCCGCTACACTCATAATTTTTTAATTAAAAAATCAATGAAATAAAATCGCAAATAAACTATTAAATCCATCGCTATCATTTTGCAATGTTTATGAAAAATGTTGGGTGATCCAATAATAAATAATTATTTGCACGAGCAAAAATGCCAAAACAAGGATGTACCATTTATTCCAATATTTTTTCTCTGTATCCATTCTTTTCATTTTATACAATCAAATTACTTAGACTTATTCATTATTTGGCTTCGCCAATAAATTGGCAAACAGGCGATACGCACCCGGTACACCCGCAGGTAATTCTCTGAAAAATACAAGCCCCGAATATACAAACCTACCCTTTCCATAATTAGTGTAGATAAGGCTTCCGGCATCTTCCTTCTCCCCTTCATCATTCATTGCAAAAAGTGTTTTGTAATTATTTTCATACGCAGAAGCATGATACGTGCTACGTTCCTGAATCCAATTCATAAAGTCATTCGGAACTATTTTGTTTGGAAAGTTTAGTAGTGAATTTGCAGGATCTAAAAATTGCACCTGTGCATTTTCATCGGTTACCCGTGTGCGGGAAATGGTAAAAGGAAAAGGTCCAATGTGAGCCTTAACAGGTCCTATATTATTATTGGTATTATACTGCACCAACAACACGCCACCATCATTCACATATTTCATCAACACATTGTATTTGTCATTTAACCATTCATGAATATTATAAGCACGAACACCTGTTACAATAACATCAAATTGTTTGAGATTTTCATTCGTGATATCGTTTGAAGAGAGCGTAGTTACGACGTATCCCATCTTCTCAAGAGCCTCTGGAATTTTATCGCCAGCACCCGGAATATAACCTGCTTTTTTTCCTGAGATAGCCAAATCAACTGACACAATTTTAGTAACTGCATTTTGAAAATATACAATCGTAGGAATGTGATCGTACTGAATAACTTCTTTGTGTGAATCAAAAACATATCCATTACTATTCACTGATGCAACGATGTTTTCAGGCTTATTGACCGCATCTTTTTTCAATGAATAATAATAAGTATTATCAGATTTATTTTCAATAACATTTCCAGAGAATTTTCTATTGATTGTAAAAATATCCTTTTCTGAAATATTGCTTTTTGTGCTAAAAGACACTGGCTCCGGTTTACCATTTACCGATAATAAAAGTGATGGAGTAGCGGAAATTTCCACTGTAGGTAAAATAGTCAATGGTTGATACTCCTCTCCTTTTACAGGATCATTGGATTTATATTGGATAGGAATTAAATATTCAAATTTCTCGCTACCAATATTCAATGAGACTTCAACGCTTTGCGGATCGTTCCAAGGCTTTCCAATTAATTCCTGGTTGTTTACGGTGTAGGCACCTGCAGTCATTGGGTTTACTAACCAATAAGGTTGAGTGATAACGGCATCAGCGGGAATCCATATTGAAAAAGAATTTCTTACATTTTCATTGGTAGAAAGGCTTTTGTTTATCGATACTTCCTTGTTATTCCTCCTGACAAAATTGATACTAACGTTGTTGGGTAGCCGATTATTAATCGTAAAATTAATTGGAAGAGAATCACCTTGCACCGCATACATGGTGTTGGTAGTTGCCTCCATATAAATGCCCGCACATTGTTGAATTACATTTTTAATCTCACTTAATTTTTGTTCGCGCCAGTAAGGATCGCCTGATCTTTTTATGTCCGCATAAATTTTCAAAAGAGCAGGCAAAGAATTTTCAGGATACTGAAAAGAATAATTTTTTATTGCAGCTTGTATGGCCACGTGGATATCTTTTCGATTCAAACGCTCCCAATCTGTTGGCACTCCATCCATGAGTAAATGACTAGGGGCTTCACCTTTAATAGTGGTAAAATATTCAAGAGAACTACCTCTTGAAGCAGGAACCCCAAATCCCTGGCTCTTATGCTGGCTGCGGCTTTCAGAGGCTATTTCTCCGTAACTTTTTCCCAGCAACGGGTTGTAGCCACCCACATCGATTTTAAATTGATTGTTGTTTGTTGTATTTCTATCGCCAAAATTAAAAGTGTTCCATAGCAATCTTTTCACCTTCCACGGTTTCACGCCATATTTAAATTGTTCAGGAAATTTAGTTGGATCCGCTGCGGCATCAAAAGCTTCGCCAGCAAGAATTGCAGAGGCTGTGTGATGTCCGTGTCCGCCTTCTCCGGTAGTGGGAAAACGTGTAACGATCACATCAGGTTTAAATTTCCGGATCACCCAAACCACATCGCTGAGAATTTTTTGTTTGTCCCAAAAAGTAAAAGTTTCTGCCGGGCTTTTTGTATAACCAAAATCGTAAGCCCTTGTAAAAAATTGTTCAGCACCATCAATTCTTCTTGCAGCCAAAAGCTCCTGCGTTCTTATTAATCCCAATTCCGGACCTTGTTCATCACCAATCAAATTTTGGCCACCATCGCCCCTGGTAATACTCAGATAGCCGGTGCGATACAATTTACCATTTGCCAAAAAAGCGAGTAATCTTGTGTTTTCATCATCAGGATGAGCGGCGATGTATAGTACTGTTCCCAGTACATCAAGCTTCTTTATTTGTTCAAAAATCTGTGAAGAACTGTAGGTCTTCGGAGATTGAGAATAGCCATTAAAAAAAAGAAAACTAAAAAGAACCAACCATAGGGATTTACTCATCGAGAATTTTATTTGTATGCGAAAATAAGATATTGAGAATAGGAAGCATTACCGCCTGTGAATTTTATCAGTTAATAATATAAATGCTCCCTATTTTTGAAAACTACTTTAAAATTTTTTACAAAAAACAACTCATGAGAAAAGTCAACCATCTTTCAATACCTTTTTGGGCATTACTTCTATTAGTATCATGTAGCGAAAACAACAAGATCAATGCTTTCAAATATGAAACTGTAAAAGAAATCAAAGTAAAAAGTGGAGCCGTTGTTTCCGCTCATCCGCTTGCCAGTGAAGTAGGAGTGAGTATTTTAAAACAAGGAGGTAATGCGGTTGATGCTGCGATTGCTACCCAGTTTGCATTAGCGGTTGTATATCCTGCTGCAGGCAATATTGGTGGAGGTGGATTTACTGTAATTCATTTGAAGGATGGGAAAAACATAACGATCGATTACCGTGAAAAGGCACCTGGCAAGGCTTTCAAAGATATGTACCTTGACTCAGCAGGAAATCCTTTATTAAATTTATCGCAGGACGGGCACCTGGCATCCGGTGTTCCCGGAGCGGTTGCGGGCATGTTTGAAAGTTTTAAATATGCTTCTCTCCCCATGAAAAAATTAATTCAACCATCAATTGATTTGGTAGAAAATGGTTTTGCTATCACCGACCGGGAAGCAAGAAGTTTAAATTATACCAAAAAAGAATTTATACAATACAATACTGTCACTCCAATTTTTGTAAAAGCAACAGAGTGGAAAGGTGGTGATACATTGATACAAACTGACCTTGCAAACACTTTAAAAAGAATCAGGGATAACGGAGAAAAAGGTTTTTACGAAGGTGAAACTGCAGACCTGATTGTAAAAGAAATGGTGAATGGAAAGGGAATTATTTCACTGGAAGATCTGAAAAATTATAAAGCTGCAAACCGCGAGCCTATTGTGTTTGACTACAGAGGCCATAAAGTAGTTACCATGCCATTACCCAGCAGCGGAGGAATTATTCTGGAGCAAATGCTAAAAATGGGTGTCATGAAAAACATTGATGCCATGCAATATGGCACACCACAATCTGTACAATTAATGACAGAAATAGAAAGGCGCGCATTTGCCGACAGGGCGAAATTTTTAGGAGACCCTGACTTCTATAAAGTGCCGGTTAAAACCCTGGTGAGTGATGCGTACCTCACGCAACGGATGAGCGATTATGTGCCGGGCAAAGCCGGAAACAGTGTGGATACCAAAGAAGGATTGATAAAAGAAAGTGAAGAAACTACACACTTCAGTGTGATGGATGCCGACGGAAATGCAGTGTCTGTAACCACTACATTAAATGGAGGCTATGGTAGCCGAACCGTGGTAGCCGGCGGAGGCTTTTTAATGAATAATGAAATGGATGACTTCAGCGTGAAACCCGGCGTACCCAACATGTTTGGCGCAGTGGGTCAGGAAGCCAACGCGATAGCACCTAATAAAAGAATGTTGAGTTCTATGACTCCAACTATTGTTTTGAAAGATGATAAACCATGGATTGTTTTAGGCACACCCGGAGGCACTACAATTCCAACGAGTGTTTACCAAACGATAGTCGATATTATTGATTTTAAATTACCGCCGCAGGACGCTGTTAACTTTCCAAAGTTTCATCATCAATGGCTTCCCGATGTTTTATACGTTGAAAAATCGTTTGACAAAAAAACAGTGGATTCATTAAAACAAATAGGTTATAAAATTGAAGAACGCGGAGCCATCGGAAGAACTGAAGTGATTATGGTCCTTGCTGATGGCACATTGCATGCCATCGCCGACCACAGGGGCGACGATGCATCCGCAGGATATTGATAATTTTTTTCTACCGGATTTTGGTGGCAATTGTAGGCCTGATTTCGTCATCAGCTTCTTTTTCATACATCAGAATCCTGACGGACCATTCGGGAAAAGAATAGTTCATAGCGACTTCAATTTTGAATTGTTTCAAGTCGTCATCGTTACCATTAAATTTTAAATAGCTGGATGCAAATCCACGGCCTTCGTCGGGTGAATCATACTCGCCCGCCAATTTGTAAGAACTGTTCACATCGATTTTTAAACTAGTCCCATTTAACTGGCGATAATATAGTTTATACTTTGCAACAGCCTCAGTAAAATCTTCAGTTTTATACATCGTCGCCTGCCAGATAAAAGTCCTGGGATCTATAAATTTCGTGATGCGGCTTTCGATAGCACCAACCGGCAAAACTTTGCTGCTAAATTCTATTTCATTTTGCGAATGCAATAAAGTATCTCCTGAAATATTGAGAAAATCATTGTAGTAATCCCGCGCCACTTTTTCAATGTCACCTTTTATAGAAGCAGTCGGTTTTAGTTTTGGTAATTTAGGCTGGGCAGAAATGGAAAGACACGTGAATAGTAATACAAACACAGTTAGTTGTTTCATCAGGATTTGGTTTTAGGTTAGTATCGGTTTAGGGTGCGATGATAAAAAATAAAACGGGCTGTAGGAAATTTTAGTAATCCACACCCTGTGGATAAGATGGCACAAACCTTGAAAGCTGCGACAGTAGCCATTTTTAAAGATTTATGATTACTATTAAAAATGTTTAATGTTTAACGTTCTCTAAATTTGCCTAACGATGGCGTTTGTTTATTTTTGCGACTAATATATTTCCCCTGAAAAAAGTTTTTAAAATATCTCTAAAATTCCTGTTGGCAATTTTACTGCTGATTATATTGCTATGGGTATTGCTTCAGACTACTTTTTTCCAAAATTTCCTTGTTGGTAGAATTACTAAAAACCTTTCCAAAAACCTAAACACCACAGTTAGCATCAAGCATGTTGATTTCCAACTTTTTGATAAAATGCTTTTGGAAGGGACCCTGGTGCTTGACCAAAAAAAGGATACGTTGTTGTACGCCGGTGCGGTTAAAGTCAGCATAACAGACTGGTTTTTTTTCAGGGATCAAATTGTTTTAAAATACCTCGGGTTGGAAGATGCAACCATCAATTTAAACCGGCATGACTCGGTTTGGAATTATCAATTCCTTGCCAATTATTTTTCAAGCCCATCCAAATCAACCGATACTTCTTCAACCCCCGCTATCAATCTTGACCTGAAAAAAGTAAGTTTAAAAAATGTGAAAGTATGGCAGCAAGACGAGTGGAAGGGAATTAATATGCTTGGATCTTTAAGGGAACTTTCGCTTGATGCTAAAAGGATTGATATCGAAAATAAAATAATTGAGATCAATTCAATTGCATTGAACAAGCCTGTTTTTTCACAGTATGATTACAAAGGAAGACGCCCAAAACGACCGCCGTCTAATGACCCGCCACCGGCAATTGAAGAGCATGAAGGTCTCCAGTGGAATCCGGACGGATGGAAAATGAACATCAAAGAAATTACCCTGAAAGACGGGATGGTGGCTGTGGAAAAAGAAGGAGACGGCCAACCGGAACCCGGTTTGTTCGACGAAAGGCATTTCATATTATCAGACATTCAAGGAAGTTTTAAAAATTTCAAACTGGTTGATGATTCCATAACTGCGAGGGCGAGTATTTCAGGAAAAGATCGTGGTAATTTTATAATAAAAAAACTGGATGCAGATTATAAACTTACGCCTGCAATGATGGAATTTAAAAATCTTGATCTGGTCACCAACAAAAGTCATTTGAAAAATTATTTTGCGATGCATTATAAATCTTTCAATGAGGACATGCAGGATTTCGTACATGCCGTAACGTTAGATGGCCATTTTCTCGATAGTAAATTAAGTAGTGATGACATTGCCTATTTTGCGCCAGCAACAAAATCCTGGAACCAGGACTTTTTACTAAACGGAACAGCGCACGGAAAGGTGGACAACATGACTGCAAAAAATATCGTCATCAGTGCAGGCGAAAATAACTATCTCGAAGGCAATCTTAGCCTGAGAGGATTGCCGGAAATTGACGAGACATTTATCGATTTCAGAGCCAAAGAATTAAGAACATCGTATAATGAATTGGCAAAAATAATTCCGGACTTAAAAGGCATAACCACCCCGCAAGTAAGCACTTTGGGTAACATAAAATTTGAGGGAAGTTTTACCGGTTATGTGAGGGACTTTGTAACCTACGGAAATCTATCTACGGACATCGGAGATTTGAAGACTGACCTTCATTTACAAGTTCCTAAAATTGGAAAAGCTTCGTACCAGGGAACGCTCTCTACACCAAATTTCCAACTGGGAAAATTTATCGATAACAATCAACTTGGAATGATCTCTTTTTCCGGGAAAGTAAAAGGAAAAGGGTTCGACGAAAATGACCTGGACCTTGGGTTGGATGGAACCATCAACAAGGTTTTTTTTAATAATTACGGTTACTCAAATATTATAGCGCATGGCGATTTCAAGAATAAGCTTTTTACCGGCTCGGCAAGCATTGATGATCCTAATATAAAAATTGACACACTGGTTGGTTCAATTAATTTTAGCAAAAAAAATCCTCTATTTAATCTCGAAGCTGATGTAGATAATCTCAATCTAAAACGATTGGGCTTCACAAAAGATAGTATTTTATTGAGCGGTCGTTTTAATCTTAATTTTCTCGGAAATAACATCGATAACTTTTTAGGATCAGCCAAATTATATGATGCTGTATTGATCGATAATGGACAACAATTATCCTTTGATTCGCTGTCTATTAATTCACAAATTGTAAATGAAAGAAAACTACTAACGGTACAAACAAATGAGCTGGAAGCCAGCATTAACGGTAATTTCAAAATACTTGGCCTGCCTGAAGCATTTCAATTATTTCTTTATAAATATTATCCTGCTTACATAAATAAACCCCCAGCCAAAACTGAAATTCAGGATTTCACCTTTATGGTGCAAACAAAAAATATTAGCAGTTATGTGAAATTATTTGACAAAAGAATCAGCGGGTTCGACAACTCTGTAATCATCGGAAATATAAATGTGGCACAAAACACTTTAAACCTCCAGGCCGATGTTCCGCAATTTAATTTCAGCACGATTAGTTTTAATAATATTCATCTTTCGGGCACAGGTACAGAAGATACATTAACGCTAACGGGTGAAATTGATGACGTTGTAATCAATGATAGTCTCCATTCGCCCGGAACAAAACTTAGGATAGTAGCTGCCAATGATATTTCATACGTAAACATAAGCGCCAGCGCCAATAAAACATTGAGTGCTGCTAATCTTTCAGCGAGGATTGAAACAAAAATGAAAGGCTTTAAACTGACATTTAATCCCAGCACTTTTACTATTAATCAAAAGCAATGGAACATTCAAAAAGAAGGTGAGATTGAGTTGCACGAAAAAATGTTGATGGCTCATAATATCAAACTTTCTCAGAATGGGCAGGAAATTTATATGTCAACTACGCCTTCTGAAATTGGCAATAGCAATGATGTTATTTTATCGGTACAAAAATTAATCGTTGAGGATTTTACTCCTTTGTTCATGAAGACGCCAAAGGTGCAGGGATTGCTGGATGGCAACATCAGGATCAATGATCCGTTTGGTGCTATGTTTGTTGAATTCGATACAAGGCTTGAGCGTTTTAAATTTGAAAATGATTCTGTAGGAGTGATTAATGCAAATGGAGAATATCTTGCAAAGCCAGGCATCATAAAACTTAATGCCATCTCCAATAATGAACTTTATAATTTTGTCGCGGATTTTACAATGACAAAAAAAGATTCACTAGAACAGCTCAACGGTTCGGTGGTTTTTAAAAATTCAGGCATCCATATTCTCGAAGAATACCTGGGTGGAATTTTCAGCAATATTTACGGAAGAGCAGAAGGCACTTTGAATATCTCCGGCACTACAGCCGACCCTAAACTAACTGGGAGCATCAGTCTTGACAGCGCTTCCATGAAAGTAGATTATACACAATGCCGGTATATTTTAGCAGATAAATCTATCATCACTTTCAACCCGGATGAAATAGATTTTGGTACCATAAAAATAAAAGACACACTAAACAATACAGCCACATTAAGCGGAAAAATCTATCACAAGTTTTTTGATAATTTCTTCTTTAACGAGTTGCATTTGAAAACTGATGCGGTAGGTAACAGGGCTTCCAGGTTCCTGTTATTGAATACCACAGCCCGCGACAACAATCAGTTTTACGGAAAAATGATTGGCCGCGCAGAATTATCATTGAATGGATTTATTACCGACATGCGAATGAATATTTCGGGAGAGCCGACTGATAGTAGCCACATTTATTTACCGATCGGGGAAACTGCCGAGACGGGTAAAGTGGATTATATTGAATTTATAAAGTTCGGTCGCGAAATGAAGGTGGATTTGAAAGCGCGGGAGAATACCAACATAAAAGTGGACATGGAGCTTACTGCCAATCCATTGGCAAAAATAGATGTGATATTAGATGAAACAACGGGAGATGTTATAAAGGCGCAAGGAAGTGGCAAACTAAATATTTCCGCAGGAACTAAAGACCCACTCACGATTAGAGGCAGGTACAATGTGGAAGAAGGCGAATATACTTTTGACTTTCAGACATTTTTAAAAACACCATTCACCCTGCAACAAGGTTTTATAGAATGGCAGGGCGACCCTTATTTAGCCACTTTAAATGTGGATGCCATTTACCGTGCGGAAAATGTAAACCTGAATAATATACCCACCAGCACAGGATTTAGCAATGCAAAAGGTGATGTAGATATCATTTTTAAATTGCGCGGTACATTGAAAGAACCACGGCCAACTTTTGAATTTCAATTTCCTTTTGACAATCCTTTAAAATCGGATCCCATTGCCAGCGAATATTTAAAAACCCGTTATGAAGCTGACAATAATGAGTTGAATAAACAGGTAACTTCTTTGCTACTTTTCAACACATTTATGGGTACTGATCAAAGTTTGATAAGCGGAAATAATACAGGTAACTTTGTTACAAAAAGTGTAGGCCAATTACTTTCTGCTACCCTTTCATCTTCATTGAATAGCTGGTTACAAAAACTTTTGAATACCAATTCTGTTAGCCTTTACACTAATATCAACACTGCTGATTTTAACTGGCAAAAAGAAGGAACACAAAGAGAAATACAAAACGTAGGAAATTTTGGAGTAAAGAAAACTTTCCTTGACAATAAATTGTTGGTGAATGTCGGCGGTATTCTTGACCGCAGAATGGGGCAGGCAGTTACGAATTCCAACTCCAACTTTTTATTTACACCCGATGTTTCATTTGAATATTTAATTACGCCTGATGGCAGATTTAGGGTTATAGGATTTAACCGAAGTGACGCAGACCCTGGAGATATAGCAGGAGTTACACGCAGAAACCGCACGGGTATTCAACTTTCCTACCGAAAAGACTTTGACACTTTCGCTGAATTTTTTACCAACGACAGACGGCGAAGAGGAGCCAGGAGATAGTGGACCTCACTTCTTCATTAAGTTTTATTGGGATCAGGAAACCGGCGAAAAAAAAATTACCTTTTTGCTAAAATGCTGTGCCCCATTTTATCACGTTTTGTTTTCAGGTATTTTTCATTGTGAATATTCGGAACAGTTTCTATCGGCACAGTGTCTATAATTTCTAAACCATAGCCAAGAAGTCCGGCTCTCTTTTTAGGATTGTTGCTGATAAGCCTGATTTTAGAAATATCAAGAGCTCGTAAAATTTGAGCTCCAACTCCATAGTCTCTTTCATCCATCGAGAAGCCTAATTTGATATTGGCCTCAACAGTATCCATTCCCATCTCCTGCAATTTGTAAGCTTTTAGTTTATTGAGCAAGCCAATGCCGCGCCCTTCCTGATTCATATAAAGTACAAGGCCTTTCCCTTCCACTTCTACCATCTTCAACGCATCATGTAACTGATCACCACAATCGCAGCGCAGCGAGCCCAAAATATCACCGGTCATACAACTGGAATGCACCCTTACCAACACAGATTCATCTTTATTCCATTCTCCTTTTTTAAGAGCCATGTGTACTTCACCGGTGTTCAATTGAGTGAATGCAATCAATTCAAATTCACCATATTTGGTAGGCATCTTCACCCTTACTTCTTCCTTAATAAGTGTTTCAATACTTAACCGGTAAGCAATAAGATCTTTTATAGAAATCAGTTTGAGATTGTGTTTGTCTGCTATTTTTCTCAATTCAGGAAGTCGTGCCATTGTGCCGTCTTCATTCATAATTTCTACCAACACACCTGCATCACCATGCCCTGCAAGCCTTGCCAGGTCAAGTGTTGCTTCTGTATGTCCTGTTCTTCTCAGCACTCCCCCATTCTTTGCTCTCAAAGGAAAAATATGCCCCGGCCTTCCCAAATCTTCAGGCTTGGTTTCAGGATTTATAATTGACTGAATCGTTTTAGACCTGTCTTGTGCGGAAATTCCGGTAGTGCACCCGTGGCCTAAAAGGTCAACGCTTACCGTGAACGGAGTAGCATGCAGTGCCGTATTTTCATTCACCATCAAACCCAACTGAAGTTCATCACACCTCTTCTCGGATACGGGCATACAAATAAGTCCGCGCCCATGCTTACTCATAAAATTAATTATCTCAGGAGTTACATTCTTTGCAGAAGTAACAAAATCACCCTCATTTTCACGGTCTTCATCATCCACCACAATAACCAATTTCCCCTTTTTTATGTCCTCAATCGCCTCAACTATTTTATCTAACATACAGTGTTTTTTGACTGCAAAGATAATAAAGGCACATGAGAGTTTGGCGGGAGTAAAGAGGTTGCTATTGCCAATTTATGGCTAAAAAATTAAAAAATAGTAAGATTTTTCATTGCAAAAACCAGTAATAAAACTGGAACGGGCGACGGGAAAATCTATTTCATATTTTATTAAAAATCATACCGATTTATTTACCCGTGATACGGCAAATACATTTTCAATTTGACACAAAGTTGTTAATAAAATAGCATTGCACTTAGTCAATTATTTGCTTTCTTTGCACCCAAAAAACTAATGAATATGATGATTAAAAGATTTCTCCCAATCCTTTTTGCGGCGATACTTGCTCCGTTCTTTATGAACGCACAGGTTACCACAAGTAGCATCTCAGGAGTTGTTGTCAATGAAAGCAATGAACCCCTGGTAGGAGCCACTGTTACAGCGGTTCA
>JBDSHT010000158.1:0-8189 GCA_039918315.1 Ginsengibacter sp.
TGTACAGAACCGTCCAATTTCATCAACGACAAGTTCTGATTATCTTTTATAGTACCTCTTGCTACTTTTCCTACTGCAATTCTTCCTAAAAAGGAAGAATAATCAAGCGAAGTAATTTGCATCTGTAATGTTCCCTCTGCTGCTGATGGTGGTGGCACTTTTTCAAGCACCGCATCTAACAAAGGAAAAATATTATCAGTTGGTTCGAGGGTAGTATTCATCCAACCTTGTTTACTGGAACCGTATATAGTTGCAAAATCTAATTGCTCTTCAGTAGCATCCAGGTTAAAAAATAATTCAAAAACCGCATCATGAACTTCGTCAGGACGGCAATTTGGTTTATCTACTTTATTGATAACTACAATTGGACGCAGACCAAGTTGTAATGCCTTCTGCAACACAAAACGAGTTTGAGGCATTGGTCCTTCAAATGCATCTACCAACAGTACCACACCATCGGCCATTTTCAAAACACGCTCAACTTCACCGCCAAATCACTGTGACCAGGAGTGTCAATTACATTTATTTTTACTCCTTTATAAGTAACAGAAATGTTCTTACTAAAAATGGTAATACCACGTTCTCTTTCAAGATCATTATTATCCATGATCAGTTCGCCAGAATCCTGATTCTCGCGAAAAATGTTAGTACTGTGTAAAATTTTATCAACCAAAGTAGTTTTACCGTGATCAACGTGGGCAATGATTGCAATGTTTCTGATATCCATAAATAATTTTAACCGATTGGCATTTACTTTTATAATGCCTGATTTTTTTTAAGGGTGCAAAGCTACGTTAAAACAGGTTCTTAGCAAGAAAAAATCATTCTCTTAACAGTAAAAGGAACCAAATTTGTCAAGCCTTTTACAACTTTTTTATATTTTCCCCCGTCTTTTAAAAAAAATTTAAGTTGAAAAGAAACCATCTACCCAATCTTTCGTTATGCCTCTTGTTGGATTTTATTGGCATGAGCAGTTACATTTTTCCCTTCGTTGGTGAACTATTTGATTTTATTTGGGCACCCATTTCAGGTATCCTATTTTTCTTTTTGTTTGGTAAAAAAATGGGAGTGTTCGGTGGAATATTCTCCTTTCTCGAAGAATTATCACCTGGGCTGGATATCATTCCAACTTTTACTTTGGCCTGGATTATCAGGAAAAGAGAACTTAGCAAAACGATGCAGGGCCTCAAAAAAATCGAGTAACCTTCCTATTTAATTCATCCGCTATCTTTTATGCCCAAACAAAAAAAGACCATCCTATTAAGATGGCCTCTGAACTAATTTCTATTTATTGATACAATTGAATTTATTAACTACAACCCAAGCTGTTACCACAATTTAAACATTTGTAGCAGGTACCGCTCCTAATCGTTATGTGCCCGCAAACATTACAAGCTGGTGCATCACTTTGCATATTCTTAGAAGCCGCATTTACAGCATCCTGGCTATGATCTACACCCGCTCTTTTTACATGTTCTGCGCGGTGAGCCTTTGCTGTAGTTTTATTTCCGGGAGCAGCAGTTACCCGCACTTCGCTCAATTCGTGAACACGCTCTCCGATCGTTGGAGTATTTTCATCCCATGGAGCATTCCCTAGATTTTCAACTTCTGGTTTGTCCAATACATGAACTAAATCATTTCTTCCCAAATATTCATAAGCTAAAGAGCGGAACATAAAGTCAATAATGGAGGTAGTAGTTTTGATGTTCGGATGATCCACCATTCCAGACGGTTCAAAACGGGTGAACACAAATTTTTCTACAAACTCTTCTAATGGAACTCCATATTGAAGTCCGATGGAAATGGCAATTGCAAAGCAGTTGAGCATACTACGCATGGTAGCACCTTCTTTTGCCATGTCAATAAATATTTCTCCCAAAGTTCCATCACTATATTCACCGGTTCTTACAAATAATGTTTGACCATTTATTTTTGCTTTTTGAGTGAATCCTCTACGCTTCGCCGGTAAAGACCTGCGCTCTACAATCATTGCCAGTTGTCGTTTCAAAGAAGTATCGGCACTGTTTTGCACTCTCTTATTTACCTCTTCCAAAAGATCATTTATGGTAAGCTGGCTCATATCAACCAACGCCGCTTCATGCTTTTCTTCTTCAGTAACTTCCGCTTCTACGTCTTTCTTTTTCTTATCGCTCTTATTGCTCAATGGCTGCGACAATTTAGAACCATCGCGATAAAGAGCACAAGCTTTTAAACCTAACTGCCAGCTCAATAAATAGGCATCAGAAATTTCTTCAATAGTTCCTTCGTTTGGCAGATTAATTGTTTTTGAAATAGCTCCACTTAAGAAAGGTTGTGCAGCAGCCATCATGCGAATGTGGCCACTATAATGAATATACCTTTCGCCTGTGTTACCACATTTGTTGGCACAATCAAACACAGCCAAATGTTCATCTTTTAAATAAGGAGCACCTTCAACCGTCATGGTGCCGCAAACATAAATATTGGCTTCATCAATTTGTTCATCTGTGTAGCCCAGTGCTTCCAAAAGGCTCCATTCAAAATTGTTATAATCTTCTGCTTTAAATCCTAAACGTTGCAAACATTCTTCGCCAAGGCTAAATGCATTAAATACAAAACCTATTTCAAATGCAGATGGTAAAGAGGCTTCTAACTTATCGAGTTCACTTTGAGTGAATCCTTTTTTCAAAAGTGATTCGGTATTGATAAAAGGAGCCCCATTTATTGTTGCATGCCCCTTAGCAAAGTTTACGATCTCTTCAATTTCTTTTTCTGAATATTTCAAATTTCTCAAAGCCTGTGGCACGCTCTGGTTGATTATTTTAAAATATCCACCACCACTTAATTTTTTAAATTTCACTAAGGCGAAATCAGGTTCTACGCCGGTAGTATCACAATCCATAACCAAACCAATGGTTCCGGTCGGTGCTATTACTGTAGTTTGCGCATTACGATATCCAAATTCTTCACCCATTTGTACTGCATCGTCCCACGCTTTAGTAGCCGCTTTTAATAAATAATCAGGGCAATATTTTGCATTAATGCCTTGTGGCTTTATTTCGATTCCTTCGTACGCATCCATCGCATCATAAGCCGCCGCACGATGATTACGGATTACGCGAAGCATGTGTTTTTTGTTCTCTTCATATCTCCTAAAAGTTCCCAAATGTGACGCCAACTCTGCCGACGTTTTGTAAGCAACTCCGGTCATAATTGCTGTAATTGCGCCAGCTACACCACGTGCTTTATCACTGTCATAAGGAATTCCACTTACCATCAACATACTTCCAAGATTGGCGTATCCTAAACCCAGTGTGCGATAATCATAACTTAATTGTGCAACTTCCTTACTCGGAAACTGTGCCATTAAAACTGATATTTCTAAAACAACTGTCCAGAGACGCGCAGTATATTCAAAGCCTGTAACGTCGAATGTGTTATCAGCTTCGTTAAAAAATCTGCGAAGATTTACTGAGGCCAAATTACAAGCCGTATTATCGAGGAACATGTATTCGCTGCAAGGATTGCTGGCGCGAATAGAACCGCCTTCAGGGCAAGTATGCCATTCGTTGATAGTAGTATTGTATTGCGTCCCTGGATCAGCACAAGCCCAGGCCGCATAATTAATATCGCTCCATAATTTTTTTGCTTTTACTTTTTTCATGGTGTGACCATCGCTTCTTGCTTTCAATTCCCAATCACCATCCACTTCCAATGCATGAAAAAACTCATTCGGTATGCGAACTGAATTATTACTATTCTGACCACTTACAGTTTTGTATGCTTCCCCTTCATAATCACTTGGATAACCGGCAGCAATTAAAGCCGCTACTTTTTTCTCTTCTTCCACTTTCCAGTTTACAAAAGTTTCTATTTCAGGATGATCCAAATCGAGGCAAACCATTTTTGCAGCACGACGTGTAGTGCCTCCGCTTTTAATAGCTCCTGCAGCACGATCTCCTATTTTCAAGAAGCTCATTAAACCACTCGATGTTCCACCGCCACTCAATTTTTCACCTTCTCCGCGAATGCTGCTGAAGTTGGTTCCTACACCACTTCCGTATTTGAAAATTCTTGCTTCACGAATCCATAGATCCATGATGCCACCATCATTTACCAGGTCATCATCCACGCTTAAAATAAAACAAGCATGTGGTTGAGGGCGCTCATAGGCAGATGTTGATTTCTTTAAAAGACCATCAACAGCATCCACATAATAATGGCCTTGCGGCTTTCCTGTGATGCCATATACTTCATGCAATCCGGTATTAAACCATTGCGGAGAATTAGGAGCACACGATTGATTTAAAATTCCATAAACCAATTCATCATAAAATACCTGTGCATCTTTTTCGGTAGAAAAATAATTGTTCCTCTCGCCCCAAACCCGCCAGCAATGAGCCATACGATGAGCTACTTGTTTTACAGAAGTCTCGCGACCAGTAGTTCCATCTTCCTGCGGAACACCCGCTTTTCTAAAATATTTTTGTGCAAGAATATCAGTGGCGATTTGGCTCCATTGTCTTGGAACCTCCACATTATTCATTTGAAAAACTACTTCTCCAGTTGTGTTTTTAATAATAGAAGTTCGGTAGTCGTATTCAAACATGTCGTAAGGCGAAGTACCGTCCTTTGTAAATTGTCTTGAAAACTGAAGGCCGGACGTTGCTTGCTTTGTATTTGACATGAAGAGAGAGTTTTATAATTAATAATTTATTTTTGAACCAGAGGACAACGAAAATATTTTTTCTCATCCATAAACCCTCGTCTAAAATATCAACAGATTGTGGATAAGAATTGTGCACAAATTTTTAATGTAGGCAGGCATTGGGTTCACCCATTTTTCATCCGTTTTAGAAAAATAAAAAACTTTTTTTTAATAAAATTGGCATACCATCTTTCAAAAAAACAAAAGCTTCAAAAAAAGATATGAGAGCAGTAATTCAACGCGTATCAAAAGCAGGTGTAACCATTGATAACACTGTAAAATCTGCGATTGGTAAAGGGCTCTTGATTTTACTGGGTATCGAAGATGCTGATACTTTGGAGGATATTCAATGGCTCTGTAATAAGATCGTTAACCTGCGCATTTTTGATGATGAAAATAAAATACCAAATATTTCGGTTAAAGACAATGGAGGAGATATTTTGCTGGTAAGCCAATTCACGCTGCATGCATCTATAAAAAAAGGAAACCGACCGTCCTATTTGAAAGCCAGTAAAGGGCCTGTGGCAATTCCGTTGTATGAAAAATTTATTTCAGAATTGGAAATAACAATTGGTAAAAAAATATTTACGGGAGAGTTTGGTGCGGATATGCAAGTGGAATTGATTAATGATGGCCCGGTTACTATATGGATTGATACGAAGAGTAGGGATTAAGTATTGCAAATAAAAACACGAATTTTGGACACGAATTGCACGAATTTTATATCGCTATGGTTGTTCCTTTAAGTTTGTAATATATATATGATGGTAAATATTATTTTAAAAGAAGTGCCCCCCGGAATTATCGGAAAAAGAGTTGTGTTTTAATTTGTGTAATTCGTGTTAAACAATTCGTGTCTAATAAAATAAAACAAATGACCCTACAACAAGCCCAAACCGACGTGGACACCTGGATAAAAACCACCGGTGTCCGATATTTCAGCGAACTAACCAACCTCGGTATTCTTATGGAAGAAGTTGGTGAACTTTCCCGATTGGTGGTACGAAAATTTGGTGAGCAATCTTTTAAAGAATCAGACAAAGGCAAAGATCTTTCTGATGAAATGGCTGACGTGCTGTGGGTGCTAATTTGCCTCGCTAATCAAACAGGCGTGGACCTAACCGATGCGTTACAAAAGAATTTTGAAAAGAAAAATTTAAGAGATAGAGAAAGACATAAAGCCAATGAAAAGTTGAAATAATAGATTATGTTTTTACTCCAAACTTTTCGTCGGATCTAATTTTAATTACAGTGATGCGGAAACTTTTAACTTCTTAAACTCTTTTAAAAAATCTGCCACCTTTTCATTTTTATAAATAGCGATCTTATGCGTCCGCAATAAATAAGACGAGATACCATCAACGCCCGCTAATTGAAATGAAATCTTATTAGATGGCTGCTTTGGCATGTGGCAGTCAATGCAATTATTTTTAATGGATTGAGCCGTTGCAACATCCATATCCAGCGAATTATGATCTGGATTATTATGACAACCCATGCATGTTGCAGAATACACTTTCAGATCTTTGCCTGCATTACTATGAGAATCATGACAAGTAACACAGGTAAGGGTTTGGCTTTGCAAAAAACATTTACTTTCAGAAAGTAATCCATATTGATTTCCATGAACATCGTATCCCGCATCGGGCTTTACCGGCTTACCAAATGGAGCAAAATAATTTGCAAGTGCATCTCCCATTTTAAACCCAAATGGAGAAATTTCTTTGCGTTTATCATTGCCCCCATGGCACACAGCACAGGCATCTGATTGTTGCTGCCTTGTTAATGATGAGGACGTAATAATATATTTTGCTTCCTTTACTTCCGGGTAAGCCAACTGATAATTTACATGGTTAAGCGCAGGCCCATGACATCTTTCACAATCAATCCCCATTACCAAAGTACTTCTGTCAAGCGTTTCCTGTATTCCTTCACTGCCAGTCATTGTTAGCTCATTCCCAATATAAGAACTGTGGCATTCGTAACAATTTACTCCAATGGATCTGTTGAAATAAGCTCCATTGGATGAAAAACCTCCCCCCGGGCTGGTGCCCCACGCATTCACTGAAGTGTAGAAAGAAACAGGTAATTCAAAAGTTTTATTTCCATCCCAGGTAAGGAAAGTCTGCGCGTGTTTTACTCCAAAAGTAATATCAAAACGATGCGCTTCTTTCGCTACACCATCAATGTAAAGAACCTGAAATAGGCCACTATCCCGCTTCTCCATTATTATTTTTGTGTGGTCATCATAAACATACGTATTGCTACCATGATCAAAACTTCCCAGTACATTCTCAGACGAAGAAGGACGTGTGGTATTGTAATGGGAACTTAAGATTAAAGAATCAAATACAGCCTGGTGACATTGCCTGCAGCTTTGAGATCCCGCATACACATTACCCCTGGGATCCTCTTTTGTTTCGTTATTAATACACTTTGATAAAAAAATAATGACGGCACCGACGGCAAGCAATAACCGTAAAGACTTTTTTAACCTCATAATTTTTTAAATAATTAAAACAAATATTACAATAATTAACCGAAAATAAATGTACAAAAGTTATTGTCAGAGCGATGAAAGATAGTGGCACGAGCGAAACATGAAGAGGTAATTAATGTGTGTAATATTCTCATCTTATATTTGCAGCCTTATGGCAAACGAAAGCAATAATTTTAGTGAGATCATCGCCCATTGCAAAGAATATGGGTACATTTTTCCATCGAGTGAAATTTACGACGGACTAAGCGCAGTGTATGATTACGGGCAAAATGGCGCTCAGTTAAAAAAGAACATCCGCGATTATTGGTGGAAGAGTATGACTCAAATCCATGAAAATATTGTAGGTATTGATGCGGCTATTTTTATGCATCCACTTACGTGGAAAGCGAGTGGTCACATCGATAATTTCAGTGATCCGATGATTGATAATAAAGACAGCCAAAAGCGTTATCGTGTTGATCACCTGATAGAAGCACACGCAGAAAAATTAGCTCTCGAAGGCAACAAAGAAGAAGAGTTTGCTTTGCTAAAATCAATGGATGAACTGCTTGCAAAAGATGATTTTGAAGGATTGAAAAAATTAATTGATGATAATAAAATTTCCTGTGCAGTAAGCGGAACCAGCAACTGGACAGAGATTCGCCAATTTAATTTAATGTTTGATACCCAGTTAGGAAGTGTGGCTGGCGACGCGGATAAAATCTACCTGCGCCCGGAAACAGCTCAAGGTATTTTTGTCAATTTTTTGAACGTGCAAAAAACCGGGAGAATGAAAATTCCTTTTGGTATTGCACAAACAGGAAAAGCTTTTAGAAACGAAATTGTTGCCCGCCAATTTATTTTTCGTATGCGCGAATTTGAACAAATGGAAATGCAGTTTTTTGTTCGCCCCGGCACAGAAATGCAATGGTATAATTATTGGAAATCTGAAAGATTAAAATGGCATGAAAGTCTCGGTATTCCTCCGGAGAAATTGCGGTTTCATGATCATGTGAAACTGGC
>JBDSHT010000159.1:0-2638 GCA_039918315.1 Ginsengibacter sp.
TTTTAATCCTAAATAAGAAAGACTTTTATTAGCTAAAAATTTAAAGAGGAAGGTCTGAAAACCTTTTAGAAGGTGAAGCAAAGGAGTAACATTAAATGTCTAAATAATTCATCAGGTTTTGGTAGTTCGTGCTTATGTCATTTTCATAAAGCTCTTCACCGGAATAATACACCACCGAATATTCATAACGCTCAAACGAAGCAATGATAGTAGATATTTCTCGTTTATTTATTTGTAAAGTAACCTCTATTATATCTGAGGAAGCCAAAGGCGAAACATTCAAATGAAGAATAGTAGCACCGTCACTTTCCACAATACTATTTATTTCAGAAATGGCAAGTCTCGAACGGCCCATTTCCAAAACAACCAAAGCTCCATATTCATTAGCACCGCTAAAATTTCCCATTGCATTTACCAGGTCAAATCCACGGATAGAGCCCATGTAATCACCGGTTTCATTAACTACCGGCACCACATTGGTTCTATACAAACTGCAAACTGGAACAGCTTTTAAAAAATGCTGACTAAACGCCACTGCAGCGGGAATCAGCTCATTTTTAAAAATTTCGAGATTTGAATTTTGACCATTTTTATCCAGTAAATCAGACTCACTTATCAGCCCTAAAAATTTTTCTTCATTCGTTACGGGAAGGTGAGTAGTTTTAAAATCAGTCATCAATTGCAAAGCTTTTGCAATGGTATCGTTCAATTTTAATTGAGGAATGGTGTTATCAATAAGTTGCAGGGTAGTCATTATATAATTAATTTTTCAAAAAGGTGATTAATTAATATAGACAATAAAAATCAATGAACCGTTGTCGCAGGCACATTTAATTTAGAAAGAAAAGTGCTTAGTATCTGGTTGAATTCATCGGGCACTTCCATCATGGGTGCATGGCCACATTTATCTATAAAATGCAATTCACTGTTAGGGATTAATTTGTTAAATTCTTTGCCCACAAAAGGCGGAGTAATGATATCATTATTACCCCAGATCAGGCAGGTAGGTTGTTGAATCTGGCTCAACTCTTCGCCCAGGTTATTTCTGATTGCCGATTTAGCCAAAGAGATAATCTTAATTACCTTGATCCTGTTATTAGTAATTTCAAAACATTCATTCACCAATTCCTCTGTAGCCATCGCCGGATCATAAAAGGTAATTTGGGTTTTTTTACGGATGTATTCTTTATCGCCTCTTTTTGGATAACTGTCTCCCATTCCGTTTTCAAATAAACCGGAACTGCCCGCGAGGATGAGCGATTTTATTCTTTCAGGATTTTTCAAAACATACACCAGGGCTACATGGCCTCCCAGGGAATTTCCCATCAGGTGAATATTTTGATAATCTTTATGTTCAATAAATTTCTTTACAAACTTCTGTAAACCACCAACTGTGGTATGTAAAAGATCTAGTTCAAAAAGAGGCAACATCGGAACGATGACCTTGTTTGTTTTTTTAAAGTATTCAATCAGGTGCGAAAAATTACTCAATGCACCAAAAAGCCCGTGTAGCAACAGCAAAGGTTCTCCCTCTCCAATTTCTATGAATTTAAACTTACCTTCTTGTTGTATTTGATATTCCATTTTTACAATTTAGCCACACAGCATATTTATGAAGCCTTTTATTTCTTGCTAAAATAAATGTTTCTAAGCAAAATATCTATGAAATCTTTGACCTGATTTCAAATTAAACCGCCACCTTATTCCCTATTTTTTCGAAAAATAATTGCAGTTCTATAAACAGGTCTTTGAAAACAGGAAGAATCTTACCCAGGTTATCTATTACTTTAGGCCCCCATGGAGATACAAACCCATGAACTGTAGAAGCCGACACTGTTGCAGGCGATAGCAAAAAAGTTTTTTCAAAAAAGAAAAGGACAATGCTGAAAATGATGATATAAAGGATAGCGTATAATAAAATACCTCCTATTCTATCGAGCCATCCAAGCATGGCCAGTGAAATTGTTTTTTTAATAATTTTTGCACCGAGATTGACCAATAAAACCACGATGATAAACACGATCATGAAGCTTAACACAGGCAACCACTTTGCAGAAACACCCGTAGAATTTTCTAAATAATGTGCAACAATTGCGGATAGTTTTAATGCTGCCGCGATACCAATAATAAATGCTACAAGTGAGAACAGGCCCACAACAAAGCCTTTAGTAAAACCTTTAAAAATTGCCATAACCATTAGAAAAAAGAAAGCAACATCTATGATCATCTCTCATTTAGATTTTAATGGTGAGGCTTTAAAAAGTTATTTTGCTAGTAGATCTTTCACGATTGCTGCGATAGATTTGCCATCTGCTTTTCCGGCAAGTTGTTTATTTGCTGCGCCCATTACCTTACCCATATCCGCTGCGGAAGAAGCTCCGGTTTCAGTGATTATTTTTCCAATAATCTCTCTCAATTCTTCTTCGCCCATTTGTGCAGGCAAAAATTTATTGATCACTTCTATTTCTTCTCTCTCTTTGGACGCAAGATCTTCACGGTTTTGAGTCTCGTAAATTTCCAGGGAATCTTTTCTTTGTTTCACTAATTTTTGAAGAAGTTTTATTTCATCGTCTTCTTTTATTTCGCCACTAAAGCCTTCTGCTGTTTTTACGTTTAGGATGGCAGATTTTATTGCCCG
>JBDSHT010000160.1:0-5079 GCA_039918315.1 Ginsengibacter sp.
TATATTTTTCAGGAGCTACTATAAATATGTGCCGAGCCTACGGCTCTCAATACTAAGTTTCGTGGTCTTATCGCCGGATTAAAATCCGGCGTTACAAAATGTTCCGAGCCTACGGCTCTTGTAATATTGAATCGAGTAGATTAACAAAAACAAGGTTCCTTGGTAAGTATAAAAAAGAATACGATTGATCAGTGGAAAAATAGAAGAGAAAAAAAAGATGCCTAATTTCTATAAATAGTATCACTGCCATTTTCAACCTGTTGATCTAAAAAAAATCAAACAACAAAACCATTAGGCGCATTATTAAAGAGAAGATGCGTAGCATCGATACATTTTGTAACAACGGATTTTAATCCGTTGACATTGATGATATCCTCAAAAAAAGAGAGCCGTAGGCTCGGCACATATAAAAGAATTTAAACCCTTTATTCAGATTACGTTAAACAAAAAAATGAAAAAATTATTAGTCCTTCTCTGCATTTCGCTTGCCCTGCAATCACATGCACAATTCTATCAAAAAATTCACGATCGGGCTATTCTGGTAGATACTCACAATGATATCCTTACCAAAATAGTGATGTACGGATTTGATATTGATAAAGACCTTACTGGAAAAACACATAGCGATCTGGCCCGTTGGAAAAAGGCGGGCTGGATGTGCAATTCTTTTCAGTGTGGAGCGATGGCAATCGAAAAAATCCTTTCGCCTATGCGCTTAGGCAAATTGATTCTTTAGATGCGGTGACAAAAAGAAATCCTGATAAAATTGTGGAAGTAGCCAACAGTAAAGAAATATACAAGGCTGTAAAGCAACATAAACTTGCCGCTATGTTTGGTGTTGAAGGCGGTCACCAGATAGAAGATGATTTGAGCAAATTAGATTCATTGTACAAACGTGGCGCAAGATATATGACACTTACCTGGAATAACTCTACAAGCTGGGCCAGCAGTGCTTATGATGAAACATTTACAAAAGATTTATCTCACAAAGGTTTGACTGATTTTGGCAAACAAGTCGTTCATCGCATGAATGAACTCGGTATGATGGTGGATATAAGCCATGTAGGCGAAACCACTTTTTGGGATGTGATAAAAACTTCCACCAAACCAATTATCGCATCGCACAGTTCTGTATATAATTTATGTCATCACCAACGAAATTTAAAAGATGATCAGATCAAAGCCATTGCCAAAAACGGTGGTGTGATACAGATAAATTTTAATTCAGGTTTTTTAGACAGTACAGAAGCCAGCAAGGAAGAAATTTTTGTTCAAAAATATAAAGCAGAAAGCGACTCACTAAAAGAAGCCGGTAACAATGAAGACGAGATACAAGATTATATTTTTTGGAACCATAAAAAAGAAGCTGAATTTTTACGTCCGCCGTTTTCGTTGCTAATGCAACACATTGAGTACGTCATTAAATTAGTTGGGGTTGATTATGTAGGAATAGGATCTGACTATGATGGCGTGGAATCTGTGCCTTTGGAGATGGATGATGTTACTAAATATCCATTGATTACAAAAGCCTTGGTGGAAAAGGGTTACAGCGAAAAAGATATTGATAAAATTTTAGGGGGAAATCTTTTAAGGGTATTAAAGGCAAATGAAAAACATTAATGTTTTTCATAAAAAATTGATCGAATTAACAGGTTGAATTAATTAAAAATAATTTACCAAAACTTCTCACAAAGAAAGTTGGACAACTTTAAAAACAAAAAATGAACCCGGTTAAAACTTCCAGTAAAAGATTGATTCCAATCATAGCAGCATCCTCTGTTGGTACACTCATTGAATGGTACGATTTTTTTATTTTTGGAAGTCTTGCTACGATTATTTCCACCGAGTTTTTTCCAAAAGAAAATCCGGTTGCTGCTTTCTTAGCTACATTGGCTACTTTCTCTGCAGGCCTTGTGGTCCGTCCAGTGGGAGCATTGGTATTTGGTAAAATGGGTGACATGATTGGCCGCAAATATACTTTCATGGTAACGCTGGTATTGATGGGCGGCTCTACTATTGCAATTGGCCTGGTGCCTACTTATGATTCCATTGGATTTCTGGCACCACTAATCATTTTAATATTACGGTTGCTCCAGGGATTAGCTATCGGCGGCGAATACGGCGGCGCAGCAACGTATGTAGCCGAACAATCACCGGTAAACCAACGTGGGTTTTGGACATCATGGATACAGGCATCAACGGGCTTTGCTTTTGTACTTTCCATTGCAGTAATTTTAATTACTAAAAGTTTAATGGATAAATCTTCATGGGAAAGTTGGGGTTGGCGCCTTCCCTTTTTGGTGTCGGTTATTTTGGTTGTTCTTTCTGTATATATGAGAAAAAAAATGGCTGAATCGCCACTCTTTAGCAAAGCCAAGACTGAAGGCAAAACATCTTCCAACCCTCTGAAAGAATCGTTTGGCAACAAAGAAAATTTAAAAATTGTATTGCTCGCTTTTTTTGGGCTTGCAGTTGGCGGCGGCACCATAGGATGGGTAGGTTTTTATGCGCAAAGTTTTATGCTCAAAACCATGTATTTAGATTATGGACAGGCAAACACAATCATCATAATCGGAATATTGTTGGGAATTCCTTTCTTCTTTTTCTTCGGCTGGCTGAGCGACCGGATCGGGCGCAAGTATATTCTATTAATTGGTATGTTGCTTGGTATTATTGGTTTTCGCCCGATTTTTTCAGGCATGTATCACGGTGTTGATCTTCAAAATAAAATCGAAAATACATCAGCAATTAAAATTGATACTAAATCACAAATGCTTGCGGAAGGCAGTACGATACTAACTACTACCACAAAACATTTTTACACAGATGGTACTCTATTAACAGAAATAAAAAACGACATAACGTTAGGTGATACCCGAAAATCAGAATCGCTCAAAACAATAACCCTTAACAATGCCGGTAAATGGAAATTAATTTTCTTGGTATTTTTATTGGAGTTTATATTCACTGTTTCTTATGGACCTCTTGCCGCCTTTATGGTGGAGATGTTTCCGCTAAAGATCCGGTACACTTCCCTTTCTTTACCTTATCATTTTGGTTATGGAATTATAGGCGGGATGGCTCCTTACTTTGCAAGCTATCTGGTTGAAAAGGCAAGTGAAGCTAATAAGCCAAAATATTACCTGGCGGGCCTTACCTATCCCATTGTTCTCATGATTATCAGCATAATAATTGGATTGATATACCTTAAGGAAAATAGAACAAATCCGAACACAAAAATTACAACCTATTTAAAAACAAATCAATTAAAAAGATGGCTAGGCATTGTGTGGATAGCACTCGGGCTGTTTTCCGCCTGGTTCGGTATTTTCAAAATGGGTATCCCTAAAATAATGTCGGGCAGGCAGGAAGATATTGTCTTTGGAATTATTATGATGTTTATCATTACACCTATTGTTGTGCTCGGATTATTTCTCTTTGGCAAATATTGTTTGCAGGGAGAATATGATGATGAGATTCTCGTCGAAGATATTTTAATAAAAGAATAACACAATTACCAAAACTTAACAATGAAAATTAAAAAGCCCAAAAGCCTGCCTAATGCCCTTACATTAATTATGCTGGTGATAATACTGGCAGCAATAAGTACATGGCTATTGCCTTCCGGGCAATACAGTAAATTATCGGTACAGAACAACCATGCTTTTGTAGTAACATCTACGGCAGGCACGGTGTCATTGCCCTTTACACAACATACGCTCGATAGTCTTGACATCAAGATTTCTTTAGAAAAATTCAGTAATGGTGATATCCGTAAACCCATTTCTATTCCCGGCACTTATCAAAAGCAAAAATCAAATCCACAAGGTTTTATTGCAATGCTGGAGGCTCCCGTGAAAGGAATTATTGAAAGCATTGATGTTGCACTTTTCGTTTTATTTATTGGAGGCTTTATGGCTGTTTTTAATAAGACAGGAGCGATGTTCAAAGGCGTAAAATATTTAGCGCAGCAGATGAAAGGAAAAGAAAGAAAGCTGATTGTGATTTTAGTTTTCGTCTTTTCTTTTTTCGGGGGCTCTTATGGAATGGATGTAGAGTCTATTGTATTTTATCCTGTATTGGTGCCGCTTTTTATGGCAGAAGATTATGATGCAATGGTGCCGCTGGCAATAGTTTTTGGTGGCACCAGCGTTGGATATATTGCCAGTTTCACAAATCCTTTTTCAACTATCATAGCGAGTAATGCAGCGGGTATTAACTGGATTGACGGTCTTTATGGAAGGCTCTTATTTTTTGTTATTGCCACTTCTTTACTGGCCTGGTATATACTCAGGTATGCTGCTAAAGTAAAAAAAGATCGTACTGCTTCTCTTGTTTATCAAATCGATGGAATCACTGAATCTCCTTTTGAAGTTGAAGTACATACTGAAGGTGAACGAATGAAATTGAATATAAAAACAAGACTACTATTACTCATATTCGTACTCACTTTTTCCAGCATGATCGTCGGTATTGTTTTCTTCAACTGGTGGACAACAGAAATGGCTTCCCTGTTTTTTGGCTCTACCATCCTGGTAGGAATATTAGACCGCATGAGCGAAAAAGAATTTGTTGCTGAGTTTTTAAAAGGTGCTGAAAGTTTATTAGCGGTAGCCTTAATCATTGGCCTGGCAAGAGGTGTAACCATTGTGTTGAATGATGGGCTCGTTGCAGACTCCATACTCTTTTATGCATCCAATGTGGTGCAACATTTTCCGGCAATCGTTTTTATTGTCATGGTAATGATATTCTTTTTCTTTTTTACCATACCGGTTAGTTCGTCATCGGGTATGGCTGTACTTACCATGCCCATCATTGGCGCACTGGCAATTATTGTAAATATTCCGGGTCGGGAAATTGTGAATGCGTATTTGTTTGGTATCGGTACTATGTTCCTTATATCTCCTACCGGCTCCGTTTTCCCTGCCTTGCTGATGGTAAAAGTCAGTTACAAAGCATGGATGAAATTTATAATGCCGATGGTAATTGCTTTACTTGTTTTAGGTGCTATCTTTTTAATAATCGGAATCAGATTTAAATAAAATTAAAACCAGAATCAATCAAAAATGTCCATTAAAA
>JBDSHT010000161.1:0-9997 GCA_039918315.1 Ginsengibacter sp.
GCGGTTAAAACTCCCGATACTCCATCTTCAAATTTTAATAAAACGCTTCCATCATCATCCAATGCTCTTCCCGCAACCATGATGTTTAAATCTGCACAAAGCTTCGTGATTTTTAATCCTGAAATATATTCTGCAAGATGCGCGGCGTGTGTTCCAATATCTCCCATGCCTCCGGCAATCCCGGATTTCTTTGGGTCTGTACGCCAGGCTGCTTGTGCGTTTCCTTCTTTTTCAGTGGGTTTGCTTAACCAGCCTTGTGTGTATTCCACCATTATCTTTCTGAGTTTTCCAAACGCCCCATTCTGCATCATTGCCCTGGCTTGCTTTACCATTGGATAACCTGAGTAAGTATGGGTAAGGCATAATATTAATCCCGTTTTTTCTACTTTATCTTTTAATTGTTTTGCCTCTTCCAGAGTAAGGGTCATGGGTTTTTCAATGACTACATTAAAGCCATTATCCAACGCCATCATTGCAGGTGCAAAGTGTGCAAAATTGGGGGTGACAATCGTTATAAAATCCAAACGCTTATCCGCAGGCATCTTGGTTTCATTTGTAATCATCTCATCATACGTCAGGTAAGTGCGGTCTTTGTCGAGGAACAATGCTTCACCCGACTCAACGGCGGTTTCGGGATTGATGCTTAGCGCACCTGCACATAATTCAACCATTCCATCCATATTAGCGGCAATGCGGTGTATGGCTCCGATAAAAGCATCTTTGCCTCCACCAATCATGCCCATTCTCAATTTTCTTTTCATGTAATGTTTTTTAGAAATCCGATAATTTTTTAGAAGTCATTTAAAAAATAAATCAGTAAACTTGTTCATTGGTTTAGCTGATTATATTTTTTTTAAAAATAGCGAATTAATTTTTTCGATATTTTTATCAAAACTATCATTATAATTTTATTCAGGAAAAATAGTCAACCGTTTACGTCAGTCATTTTCTAGGACAAAAAATTTTATGTGATAATCGGTATTCGATTTTAAAGAGACCTTAATTAATAATGTTAACTTGCTATTCTGTCAAAAAAACAGGTGACGAATTTAAATTGCTATCAAATGAACCAAACAAGACGATCTGTTTTAAAAAAAATTGCGATAGGCACTTCTATTGCTTTGGCCGCACCTGCCATGTGTGTAGCCAATGAATTCAAAGAAGAAAAACCGTATAAATTGAAAGGAAATATCAATCACTCTGTTTGTCAATGGACTTATGATTTCTTATCGCTCGAAGAGTTGTGTTTGCTGGTAAAGAAAATTGGTTTTGGTGCTATAGATTTAATTGCGCCGAAGGATTGGCCTACTCTCCAAAAGCATGGATTATATAGTTCGATGTGTTACACTGCCGGCAAAATCAGTCTCACCAAGGGTTTCAACGACCCACAATATCATGATCAGCTTGTTGAAGAGTTTCTAAATGTTTTTCCTTTAATGAAAGAAGCGGGTTATAAAAATGTGATCTGCTTTAGTGGTAGCCGTAATGGAATGGACGATGAAACGGGTTTAAAGAATTGTGTTGCGGGTTTGAAAAAGATTTTGCCTGCGGCAGAAAAAAATGGAGTTACGGTGGTGATGGAATTGCTTAACAGCAAAGTGGATCATAAAGACTACATGTGTGATCATACAAACTGGGGAGTAGAATTATGCAAACGTTTGGGTTCAGAGAATTTCAAATTGTTGTACGATATTTATCACATGCAAATTGATGAAGGTGATGTGATAAGAACCATAACCGATCATCATCAGTACATAGCGCACTACCATACAGGCGGCGTTCCCGGAAGAAATGAAATCAACGATACACAGGAACTTTTTTATCCTGCAATTATGAGAGCGATTTTAAAAACCGGCTATAAAGGTTATGTCGCCCAGGAATTTATTCCGAAAGCAAATGATAAAGCAGCTTCATTGAAAGAGGCGATCCAAATTTGTGATGTATAAGATTGTTGTTTTCAAAAGAGTGACCTACATTAATTTTATTTATAAAAAAAAGAAAATAACAATGGCCGATAATACCTATGATGCAATCGTGATTGGTTCCGGAATCTCAGGAGGCTGGGCTGCGAAAGAGCTTACCGAAAAAGGATTAAAAACGATTATGCTCGAAAGAGGAATGAACATTGAGCATAAAACAGATTATCCGAGTGCATTAAAAGGGCCTTGGGAATTTCCGCATCGCGGAGGCCGTACACAAAAAATGATTGAGGATTACCCGGTTTTAAAAAGGGATTATCCGCTCAATGAAATGAATCTTGAGTGGTGGGCAAGCGACAAAGATTCTCCTTATTCAGAAGTAAAAAGGATGGACTGGTTCAGGGGTTATCATGTAGGCGGGCGTTCATTAATGTGGGGTCGGCAAACTTATCGCTGGAGCGATTTGGATTTTGACGCCAACAAAAAAGAGGGAGTTGCAATAGACTGGCCTATACGTTATGCAGACATTGATCCATGGTACACTTATGTAGAAAAATTTGCGGGTATTAGCGGATCAATGGAAGGACTTCCGCAATTACCGGACAGTCATTTTTTACCGGCTATGGAAATGAATTGTGTAGAGAAAGATGTGTCTGCCCGTTTGAAAAAACATTACGATAATAAAAGGAGTATGATCATTGGACGTGTTGCCAATATAACGGCTCCTTTGCAGGAACGTGTAAATTGCCAGTACCGAAATAAATGCTGGCTGGGCTGTCCTTTCGGAGGTTATTTTAGTACCCAATCTTCTACATTACCGGCTGCCATGAAAACTGGAAATCTAACGGTGAGGCCCTGGGCAATCGTTACTAAAATTCTGTATGATAAGGATACTAAAAAAGCAAAAGGTGTAGAAATTCTGGACGCACAAACCAATCAAACCTACCAGTATTTTGCAAAAATTATTTTCCTGAATGCTTCTACATTTAACAGCACCTGGGTACTGATGAATTCAGCAACAGATGTGTGGCCTGAAGGTTTAGGAAGTAGCAGTGGTGAATTAGGTCATAATATTATGGATCATCATTTAGGTGTGGGAGCATCCGGTGATGTAGAAGGATATGGAGATAAATATTATTATGGAAAACGTCCGAATGGAATTTACATTCCGCGTTACCGGAATTTCTTTGGAGATAAAAGAGATTATCTAAGAGGCTTCGGATACCAGGGAGCTGCAAGCAGGCAAGGCTGGAGTAGAGAGATTGCTGAAATGAATATTGGCGGAGAGTTTAAAGACGCTTTAGGTGAGGCGGGTCCATGGCGCATGGGTATTGGAGGCTTTGGAGAAATGCTCCCTTATCATGAAAACAAAGTAACTCTGGATAAAACAAAGAAAGATAAATGGGGATTAAATATTTTATCATTTGATGCCGAATGGAAAGAGAATGAAAGAAAGATGCGGATTGATATGAAGAATGATGCCATAGAAATGTTGGAAGCAAGTGGAGTTAAAAACGTATCAGGTTATGATGGAGACGGTACCATTGGTCGTGGAATTCATGAAATGGGAACGGCACGCATGGGGCATGATCCTAAAACTTCTGTATTAAACAAATGGAACCAGTTGTGGGATGCCAAGAATGTATTTGTTACAGATGGATCTTTTATGACATCAGCCGCTTGCGTAAATCCATCATTGACCTACATGGCAATGACAGCAAGGGCTGCAGACTATGCGGTAAGTGAATTAAAAAAAGGAAACATTTAAAAATCAAAAAATATAATCTATGAGTGAAGAAAAAAAAGCAGCTCGACCTGGCTTTTCCCGAAGAAAATTTTTAAAGAATTCTGCTATTACCGGAGCAGGTTTTATGATTTTACCTCGTCACGTTTTAGGTGGAAAAGGTTTTATTGCACCCAGTGACCGCCTGGTTATTGCAGGCATAGGCGCGGGGGGAAAGGGGCAAAGCGACATTGCTAATTTTTTCAAATCAGGTAAAGCGGAAATTGCTTTTTTGTGTGATGTGGATGATAGAAGCGCCGCCACTTCAAGGAAGAATTTTCCGAAGGCAAAATATTATAAAGATTATCGTGAGATGATGGACAAGGAATCAAAAAACTTTGATGCTGTGTCCGTTTCCACGCCCGATCATAACCATGCTGTGCAGGCATTAGCCGCTATGGAGTTGGGTAAACATGTGTATGTTCAAAAGCCTATGACTCATGATGTGTATGAAGCCAGAGCGCTGACACAAGCTGCAAAAAAATATAAAGTAGTAACGCAAATGGGCAACCAGGGCTCATCCGGTGATGGAGTTCGGCAATTAATGGAATGGTACAATGCCGGAGTCATTGGTGATGTTACTACAGTTTATTGCTGGACAGACAGACCCGTTTGGCCACAGGGAATTCCATGGCCTACTACACCTGCTTCAGTTCCTGCGGAGCTGGATTGGAATCTATGGTTAGGTACTGCGCCGCACAAAGATTATGTTGGAAACCTAGTGCCATTTAACTGGCGCGGCTGGTGGGATTATGGTACTGGAGCACTCGGAGATATGGGTTGCCATATTGTAGAACCAGCATTTAGAGTTCTTGATCTTGGATATATTAATTCGGTGCAGGCAAGTGTAGGTAGTGTTTATGTAGGCGAATTTCAAAGAGGTTATTTCCCTGATAGTTGCCCGCCGTCAAGCCATGTAACCATGAAATTTCCTAAAACAAAAAAGACAAAAGGGGATGTAGAGGTTCATTGGATGGACGGAGGAATTCAACCAACAAGGCCTGATGAATTAGGGCCTAATGATGTATTCGGTGATGGAGGAAATGGAACTTTATTTATTGGAACAAAAGGAAAGATGATGTGCGGAACTTATGGAGCTGATCCCAGACTTCTACCTCTTTCAAGAAATGAACAAGTTAAGATCAAACCAACTATAAAAAGAGTACCGGGTGGTGCTGAAGGTCACTATGCACAATGGGTTGAAGCCGCTATCGCGGGATACGGAAAGAAGGAAGTTAGCTCGCCTTTTGAAATTGCAGGCCCATTGACAGAAGCACTTTTAATGTCAAATCTTGCTATACGTGCAAATGATCTAAGGGTTAAAAACAGCAGTGGAAATGGATATGATTATCCTGGAAGATATTTGGAACTTTTGTGGGATAATACGAACATGAAAGTAACCAATTTTGATGCAGTGAATCAGTTTGTGAAAAGGGATTATAGGGATGGTTTTAATTTTAATTTTAAAATTTAAGAATTATGGACAGAAGGGAAGCAGTACAATATATCTCCATTTTATTGGGAGGAACTTTGGTAGGCAGTTCAGCATTTTTATCTGGTTGTAAAACGGCAACCACCGACTTAACAAAATTCACGGACGAAGACATCGCTTGGCTTGATGAAGTGGCTGACACTATTTTACCACCGACAAAAACACCAGGGGCAAAGGCTGCAAAAGTTGGCCTGTTTATGACGGTGATGGTGAACGATTGCTATACGGCTGCAGATCAAAAAGTTTTTCATAAGGGTATTGGTCAATTGAATGATTACTCAAAAGAAAAAATGGGCGATACATTTTTAAAGTTGAATGCACAACAGCGAAATGAGTTGTTGATAAAACTTGACCAGGATCAAAAAGAGTACATGAAAAACAAAAAGGGAGATGATCCGTCGCATTATTTTAGGATGATGAAAGAACTGACCTTGCTCGGATATTTCACCTCGGAAATTGGAAGTACACAAGCCCGTCGTTATGTAGAAAGACCAGGCAGATTTGATGCCTGCATTCCTTATGAAAAAGGTGATAAAGCATTTGCTTAAAAAAGTGTATTAAAAAATAGCCGAAGAAATTTTATCTAAATCAGTGCCACAGGCTTGGCTGTTTCAGCGGCTTACATGAAGAAATTTACTTTTTAAAAAGCAACTTACATGGTGATTGAATTGCTTTTTCATTGGTAGTCGGCTTTGAAAATTTAGAGCACAAAAAACCTTTTGACTGATTTTCTAATCAGCAACAATTATTAAGACTAATGTAAAATGGGGAAATGATTACTTATTTCTCAACGTGCTTTATGGAAAGCTGAAATTTAGTGTTGAGACTTACTGTAAAATTATTCTCTGCTAAAATCTGCTTGGCAGCATCATCTTCAAGTATTACCTGCGCAAGGTGCACGGCCAAATCTGAACCACTGATCACATTGCCTACTTTTCCATCTGTAAATTCTATAGTAAACTTGTAACCTGCTTTTCTTCCTGTACCAGCTCTCTCAAAATCAATTCTATTTAGGGCCAAAACCTGCTCGTCTGTTATAGATTTTTTTAATAAGATTTTGATAATAGGAAGGTATTTTTTCCAAATGTGATTATACATGAAAGAATTTAGTTTAATTAATTAGTCTTTTTAACTGAAACGCAGAGGGTTGCCTATGGTCCTCCGGGGAGTGCATAAGGGTATAAAAATAAAGTAAATTTTCTATGTGGAGTAAAAATTTCCATTCTGTAGTATAACCATCTAAAGAATTACCCCGGATTTTAATGAATTACCTGGAGAAACTGATCTTTTTAATTTTTGCAAAACTGATTAATTCGTGCAGTTTCATCCCTTAAAATTAATGTGTAGCCAGCTTAAAACATTCACTAAATTTGTCGCTGTAACAACCCTGATATTGGATGGCATTTTTAGACATTAAACTTCCCAGGTACATTTCCAAAGCTTTGAGTATTAAAGGGAGCACTTCGCCTAAACGTCAGCAATTGAAGGTGCTGGAAAAGCTTCTAAAAAAAGCGCGGTTTACAGAATTTGGACAAAAATATATGTTTGACCAGATTCTATTTAGCAAGCATACTGGCAAAAATTTTCAGAGTCTCGTTCCCACCTACGATTACGATACGATTTTTAAAGAATGGTGGCATCGTGCTTTGGAAGGTAAGACTGATGTGTGTTGGCCAGGGGTTATAAAATTTTTCGCACTAAGCAGTGGTACCAGCGAAGCTGCCAGCAAATACATTCCCATCACCAAAGAGTTGATCCGTGCCAATACGCTTACCAGTTTTAGGCAATTAATCAGTTTGGCTTCTTATAACAATGTTCCAAAAAAATATGTCGGTAAAGGATGGTTGATGCTGGGAGGCAGCACTCATTTGCAAAAGACGGCCACCTATTATGCAGGCGACCTTAGTGGGATTCAGGCCAAGAACATTCCGTTTTGGTTTCAGGGAATGTACAAGCCGGGTAAAAGAATTGCAAGAGAGCAGGACTGGTCGAGAAAGTTGGAAGAGATTGTAGAAAAAGCACCAGAGTGGGACATTTCTTTTTTGGTAGGTGTACCGGCCTGGGTGCAGCTTTGTATGGAAAAAGTGATTACGCGATATAAGCTGAAAAATATTCATGAGATGTGGCCGAACCTGGCCTTTTATGTGCATGGTGGCGTTGCAATGGAACCCTACAAACATGGTTTTGATAAACTGTTAGGCAAACCGATAACCTATATTGAAACCTATCTAGCCAGCGAAGGTTTTCTGGCCTACCAAAACCGGCAAAATGCCAAAGGGATGAAGCTGGCAATTAATAATAATATTTTCTTTGAGTTCGTTCCTTTTGATGATAAAAACTTTGACGCGGATGGAAATATGATCGCCCATCCAAAGGCTTTAATGGTTCACGAAGTAGAGGAAGGAAAGGATTATGCATTGTTGATAAGCACCAATGCAGGCACCTGGCGGTATCTTATTGGCGATACTATAAAGTTCGTGGATCTTGAAAAATGTGAAATTATTATTACCGGTAGAACAAGGCATTTTCTTAGTCTTGTTGGCGAACACCTCAGTGTAGATAATATGAATAAGGCGATTAATTTAGTGAGTGAAGAATTAAATATTTCAATAAGAGAGTTTACCGTTGCAGGCATTCCATATCAAGGGTTTTTTGCGCATCATTGGTTTATTGCCACAGATGATGATGTAAATTCTGAAATATTAAAATTAAAGATTGACGAAAAATTAAAGGAACTGAATGATGATTATGGAGTGGAAAGAAAGCACGCGCTTAAAGAAGTGTTTGTTGATGTTTTAAGCGAAGCAACCTTTATGAATTTTATGAAGATGAAAGGCAAAGTCGGTGGCCAGAATAAATTTCCAAGAGTTTTAAAAGGAAAAGTCCTCGGCGAATGGCAAGAATTTCTTAAAGATGTTAAAGCTTGAGTTTCGGTTTAATATTTTAGACGTATTTTTATTTCCCCACACTTTTTAATATTTAATTTAAATTCTTACAACTGAATGTTATCGGCTGTTGAAGCAATACTTAAAGGCCTTGCAATGGGGTTATTACTGGCGCTCTCAGTAGGACCGGTGATATTTACAGTTGTAAAGCAAAGCATTAATAATGGGCGGGCCGGGGGATTTAGTTTTATCATTGGAGTATGGGTCAGCGATTTTTTATTGGTTGTCTTGAGTAATGCATTTTCTGAACTGGTAACTCAGCTTCTCGATTTTAAAATGGTAATTGGTGTCGCCGGAAGTGCATTCCTTATTGGTTTGGGGTTGTTTTATCTTTTTCTCAAAAAAGTTACTTTACATCCCGAGGATGTTGCTTCACCTTCATTAAAAGGTAGTGACCATGCAAAAATTGCAATCCAGGGTTTTTTATTAAACACGCTGAATCCTGCGGTGATGGCTTTTTGGCTTACAGCCGCTACGGCGATTGCAGTTAGCCATACATCCCGCGATCGGATTATTATTTTCACATCCGCATTGTTATTAAATATGGGAGCCGATGTAGCCAAAGTGGTTCTCGCTTACAAGGTTCGTAAGAAGCTTACGATAAAAAATATCAGGCTAATCAATAAGATTTCCGGGTTGATTTTATTGATCTTTGGTACCGTTCTTCTCCTTGGGGTTGTATTTTTTGTAAAAAATATTTGAGGCCATGCGATATCTTTTCATGATAAGCTTTATTCTTTTTTCTTCCTGCGTAGTTCATGCGCAATCAGACCTTTTGGTGTTAAAAAAAAATGGCCGGACCATTGAAACTTTTTTCCCGGGTAGTGAAATTTATTTCTCAACAGTCGATAGAAATTATAATGCCTACGTAACTTCCATAGAAAGAGATTCTATTTTCCTGGTTCAATATGACATAAGAAAACAATATACAAATTTGGGTGTGTATATTTTAGATACGGTTGGCCAATATAGATATGGTGTGGCTTACAAACAAGTAACGGGGTTTTTAAAAGAAAGAAGCAATTTCGTAAGTGGTTCAGGAGGAGCTTTGATGGGAGGCGGAATTGTACTGGCTACTGCAGGATTGGCGACATGGGTTTTTGCGAAGCCAAATACAAGATACTACGCCCGGCCCGAATTGGTTATTGTTGCTGCAGCCCTTGCTGGCATTGGATACCTTATGAGCAAAACTGGCGGGGAAAAAAATATGCGTTTGGGAAAAAAATATTCCCTTCACTACATTAAAGTAAAATAGAATTTAGACCAGGTTTCAATGAAAAAAAAGGCTCAAAAAAAAGGGTTGGCCATACGAATAATTCGAAAAGTTTTTAAAGTAATTCTCTACGGCTTCCTGCTTTCAGTATTGTATATTTTATTTTGTAAATGGATGAATCCTCCGGTTACTATCACTCAATTGGGGAGTGTGTTCAGTGGCTATGGACTTAGAAGAGATTATATCAGTTATAACAAAATGGGTTCTCAAATAAAACTGGCAGTGATGGCCGGAGAAGATCAATTGTTTCCTGATCATAATGGGTTTGATTTTAAGAGTATTCAAAAAGCGATGAAGCACAATCAAACAGGAAAATCGCTGAGAGGCGCCAGCACTATAAGCCAGCAGGTAGCCAAAAATGTTTTCCTCTGGCAGCATGGCGGTTTTTTTAGAAAAGGTTTGGAAGTGTATTTTACTTTTATGATTGAAAAATTATGGAGTAAAAAAAGAATTCTGGAAATGTATTTGAATGTGGCTGAAATGGGCAAAGGTGTTTTTGGAGTAGAAGCTGCGGCACAATATTATTTTAAAAAACCAGCTAAATCGCTAACTGCAAAAGAAGCCGCCATGATTGCTTCCTGCCTG
>JBDSHT010000162.1:0-4760 GCA_039918315.1 Ginsengibacter sp.
GCAGTTTTAGATCGCATTTCACCACCGTTATGTTTTATTAAAAACATATCCTCTTTGAAAACTACTTCGTTTACTTTAGTTCCATCGTGAATTAAAACACCTAAACTTTCCGCAATTTTTTTTAACTCATTGTCAATATAATATCTACTAATCCCGAAACCTCCCAAGTCCAGTGTGGCTTCCAGGCTATGCCCCGCTGGCGAAGTAATTTGTAACCTTTTAATTAGGTGAAGATTTAAAGCATTTAGATTAAGGCCCAATCCATTTATAAAATTCCAACTTTCCAAACTGATGTATTCCCCGCAAACTTTATGAAAAGGGTATTTTTCTTTTTCAAATAAAACCACCCGATAACTTTCTTTGGCAAGCAATATCGAAAGTGAGAGACCCGCAAGCCCGCCCCCAATTATTGCTGCGTCGAATAGCTCAATTTTTAACGGGTCAGTCATTTAATTAAGAAATTATTGTTTTCGAAAACAGTTGATCAAAATAAATCTCTAAGTAAAATTAATTATTTAAGCCGGCGTTCTTCTGCACTATTACCAAATAGCGAAAAGCCCATTTCCACTGAATTAAACTGACTTTAACTTTTGCCTTTTTAAAAATAATTTGCCATTCCTTTTTCGTAAATCCACGCAGCACTGAAATAGGTGCATCGTTCTTTGTCAAATATGATTTTGAAAAAAGTTTCGTTGCATATTTTATAAAATGATAAGCCACAGAATTACGATGCAAATCATTTATAAAAAAACCTATGTTTGAATTTTCATTCATCCGCTGGATCATCTCTACTAATTCATCATCCGTGAAATGATGACAGAAAAGCGAAGTAAAAATTATGTCAGGTTTATGATTCGCAAAATCAACATCGCGGTAATCCTTTACTATAAAATCGATGTCTTTAATTTTGCTTTTTGTTTTTGCAAAATCAATACACTCTGGGTTAATATCAATTCCAATAAAGTCTGCCTGGATATTATTTCGCGTACAAAATTCATTAATTGCATTTAGATTATCGCCGCCGCCGCAGCCGATTTCACACACAGATATTTTTTTTCTTTTTTGCAATAAATATTTAAACCCATCAATCGTAATACGATGCCCCCCCAAATTCGAATTGATAAAATCGAGCTCCCGCATGTTCAAAGCAATATCCTCAAATGGAATATTTTTTTGATCAAGAATTTCTTTTTGAGTGCTGCGCAGTTTATAGTTGATCATGGTAAACTATGAATCAGATAAGATGAATGTCTCCATGGTGAGGCCTGGTCCAAATGCGGCTCCAAAAATATTCACTCCGCTTTTTTTCTCCGCCAAAGAATTGATAATTTCCTTCAACACAAATAAAATAGTTGGCGATGACATGTTTCCATATTCCTTTAGCACCTTGTAAGAATACCTTAAGTCATCGTGCTGAATATTGTTTGCTTTTTCAATTGAATTCAGGATTCTTTTCCCTCCAGGATGGATGCACCAATGTGAAATTTCTTCTTCTTGCATTTCAGCTTTCTCCAATGCGCGATTTAGTAAATTACCAAAATCCTGCTCAATCAGATCCGGAACATAACCTGAAAGTGTCATCAAAAATCCGGTTGAAGAAAGTTGCCAACTCATGTGATCTTTTCCATTGAAACCCACTTCGCTGTAAAAGCTTTTCACTTTAAATCCATCTAGTTTACTAGTATCTGAAACCATTAAAAATGCAGCGGCCCCGTCACCAAATAAAAGTGAAGAAGCTAAATTATCCATCGTGTTCTCCTTCTGAAAATGCAATGTGCAAAGCTCGGTGCACACCACCAGTACCTTTGCATTATCGTCTGATTTACAAAAAGCATCTGCCAATTTCATTCCATGAATTGCTGCATAGCAGCCCATAAAATTTACGGAAGTTCTCACAATATTTAATGGAAGATCCATTGCTTCCATTATTTGCAAATCCAGTCCTGGCGCACTCATACCGGTGCAACTAACCGTAATCAGGTGAGTGATTTCTTGCTTGTTTATTTTTTCATCAATACATTTTTCAATTGCATTTACTGAAAGTTCTGGTGCTGTTCTGCTGTACCATTTCATCCTCAATTCCATATCAGGAAAGGGTTGCAGGTTTTCTGTAGCCGGATAAAACTCCCAGGCGTTTGCGTCTAAACTATAATCAGGGATGACAGAATATCTTTTATCAATTGCACTTTGATGATACAGGAAACGCAATTTTCGTTTTTCAATTTCGGTTAATGCATACACATTCTGCATGAATTTCAGAATGTCTTGCTGCTGATGTTTATAAGCAGGTACTTCGGTCGATATAGAAACTATTTTACTCAACAACTTTAATTATTAGCAGCGTTATAAAGGCAACACTAGAACACAAAGAAGCCAACACATTCATCCGCATGGTATTGGCATAATTTGCTTCCTTTTTTTCTTTAATTACTTTATTAAACCAAATAAAAAAATACACTAAAACGGGCAAGAGACAAACCTGTAAAATATAAAATGAACGCATTTCATTTTGCAGAAAATAAAACCAGCCCAATATGGTAAAAGCAAAAGCATATACAATGCCAGTAAAAATAAAAGTGCCTTTGTAACCCAATAAATAACTGATCGTGGTAACGCCATCCTTTTTGTCTGCCTCGTGTTGAAATATTTGAGTAAGTGGATAAAACCCGCCAATTAAAAGGGCTGCAGCTATCAAACCCAAAACGGGTACCGGCGGATTTGGTGTTGCTGATGCATCATAATAAACAATAAAAAAAGCAAGTGCTCCCTGGAAAATAATTACAACTGCATATCCTAAAAGCGGATATTTTTTCAATCGTATTTTACGCCAACTGTAAGCGAGCGATGCCACAATGTAGAAAAAAATGCCTGCCACAAAAACGCCGGAAACTAAAAACCCAAGGGAGAGTGCAAGAAGGTTCATGGAAGTTGTCACGCGCAACAATTGCGGGGTTGGCTGCATTGGATTTTTGACTCCACCTATGGGAGTTGTGTCCCGGTCCATATAGCTGTTGTATCCATTACTGGCGGGGTAAACCAATAAATGAAGTATGAAAAATATCAGCAACGCCTTTGTCCAATTTACCAGCGGCAAAATGCTTAGAGCAAACCAAAATACCGGCATTAAAAAAAAAGAAAAAGGGAAACGGAGTAGTTGTATTGTGGAACGTAGGGTTGTATTCACGTCCTAAATTTAGGACAAAAGAAGACAACAACTTCCATACTTTATTTACTTAACGAACATCTATTTTAGAATAAAAACGTAACCAAATATTCCCTAAAAATTCTATTGATCAATTTGTAAAAAAAAATGCTTTTAAAAATTTACGGTAATCGGTTGAATCCGGTAGGCATTTATAAATTTCCCTTTATCATTTGCCGGTTTCCATTTTTTTAATAAAGAGACTACTCGCATACATTCTTCGTCAAATGAATATTCCACTGATTTCATAATATCGATATGATTAATCTTGCCGGTTTTATCAATGATAAACCTGACTTTCGCTGTGCCGCCATGTCCAAGGCTGGAAATGCGATCAGGAACTGTAAAATTTTTGGAAATTATTTTTGCGATTCCGGCAGTGCCTCCGGAATAAGAAGCTTCCACCTGCCCCGAAGTATCTTCCGGAACTTTCAACTTCTCTTTTTCTTTATACAAAGAGTCCAGATCAGTCACCGAAAGCAAAGAATCTAAATGATATTTCATTTCGGTTATCGCGTGAGAGGTATCGTCGAACAAATGCCAGTTACCGTCTTTTTTATTATTTGTGTAATTGCCTTCTTCAGCCAAATATCCGTTTGGGTGATAGGTAGCAGAAGTGCCTTGTAATACCTTCATGTTTTGATCCGAATACATTTTTCTTTTCAGAAGCGGACCAGAGAAACTATAGTCCAGTCTTTCAAATGCGGTGTCGTTATAGCTTTTTATAATTATCAGGAATTTGGCTTCTTCTACCTTGGTTACAATGTCGGTATCGTTGGTCCAGACTGCATTCACCACTTTTTGTGCATTGCAATAACCTGCTAATAATATTAAAAATATAGTTAAAAACAATCTCATAAAACGGTCTTTTTGATTTCAGCTTAAACGCGCTTAATCCAAATCCATTGCATAAGTAAAGGGAGAATAATTTACACCAACATGGTAACAGGATTTTCTAAAAATCCTTTTACAGTCTGTAGGAATGCAGCACCCACAGCGCCATCCACACTTCTATGATCGCAACTCAGCGTTACTTTCATAAAATTAGATACGCCAAATCCTTCGTCTTTTTTTACAACCACTTCTTTTATTTTGCCTACGGCAAGAATGGCGCTATCAGGTGGATTTATTATTGCTGTAAATTCATCAATATCCATCATACCAAGGTTGGAGATGGTAAATGTGTTTCCACTGTATTCTTCAGGAGCAATTTTTTTCGACTTCACCTTTTCATACAATTGTTTAGCATCAGCAGCAATTTGTGACAAGGATTTTTGGTCCGCAAAGCGAATCACAGGAACCATCAAACCATCAGGAACAGCAACAGCAGAACCAATATGAACATGTTTGTTTTGGCGAATGAATTCCCCTCTCCAACTGGAGTTAACCGCGGGATGCTGGCGAAGCGCCATTGCACATGCTTTAATCACCAGATCGTTGAAAGAAATTTTTACCGGGCTTACTTCGTTTAAGGATGCCCGTGAGCTCATGGCATTGTCCATGTTAATCTCCATCGTTAAGTAAAAATGCGGAGCCTGGTATTTGCTTTCACCTAAGC
>JBDSHT010000163.1:0-2635 GCA_039918315.1 Ginsengibacter sp.
GTAAACGCTGTTGGATAGGGCGAAAGGCCACGGATGAAATTGTAAGTGGTATCTATATTATTATTCCAATCAATCTCACATGTTTCAGTAAATATTTTTGGTGCATGTTTTAGCTCTTCACCGGTTAAGTCTGTTTCCGGTTGCCTGGTTTCTGAAGTGTTACCGGCTGCCAGTTCATCAAGCGTATGCAATAAAAGTTGGGCGCCGGTTTTCATCATCTTATCGTGCACTGTTCCAGCCGTGTCGTCTTCCTCTATTTTTATTTTCTCCTGAAATAAAATATTACCTGTGTCGATAGCATGTTGCAATTTAAAAGTGGTAACACCTGTTTCTTTTTCACCATTAATAATTGCCCAATTGATAGGCGCAGCGCCACGGTACTGAGGTAATAGTGAACCATGAAGATTAATGGTTCCGAGAGGCGGCATGTTCCAGACTACTTCTGGTAACATGCGAAAAGCTACCACAACTTGCACATCTGCTTTTAGATTTTCCAAGGCTTCAATAAATTCCAGGTTCTTTAGCTTTTCCGGTTGCAAAATTTTTAAATTCTTTTCTACTGCAAATTTCTTTACTGCACTTTCAGTGAGCTGCAATCCACGCCCCGCTGGTTTATCAGGGGCTGTCACTACAGCGGCAATATCAAAGCCGGCTTCGTATAATGTACGTAAAGAAGGCACCGCAAAATCTGGTGTACCCATAAAAACGATTCGTAATTTCAAGCTCAAAATTTTTACAAAAGAAAAAAATTAATTGTCTGCAAAATCTTTGTAAAGCAGATATTTTTTCCTGATTTTTTTAAAATTATTTAATTGTGGTAGCCAGCTTTCTCTAATTTCTTTTTCAGTTTTTCCATTGCGTATTTGCTGCCAAAGATTATTATTCCCCGCAAGTTTATTGAAGAAAGATTGATCCATTTTGCCGGATTTTGGCACAATGAAAAAACTGTCTTTATTCGGAAATAATCGATAGGCTTCCATCAACCATTTTAATTGAATTTTGTGATCTGTTTTTGATAGTACCTCTTCAGGTGTTCCTGATAAATCCCAACCATAGCAAACTTCACCAAAGTGTTTGCTACTCTTAGCTCCATCGTTGGGTATAGGGGTAAAAGAATATAATTTTTTTGGAAAAGAAGGAGCACCGAACACCATGAAAGGTTTGTCAGTTCCCCTGCCTTCACTCAGGGTAGTTCCTTCAAAAAAGCAGGTTGAAGGATACAGATAAATTGATTGAATATTCGGAAGATTGGGTGAGGGCTTTACGGGTAAAACGTATTTACTATTGTGATCGTAATTGCCATTTCTTATTATCAATAAATGATAGGGAGTTTGCTTTGTCGGCTGTTGATCCTTAACCAATGCGAATTTTTTATTAGCTTCTGGCGACAACCATTTCTCACCAGCTAACATTAAGGCATATTCGCCAATCGTCATTCCATAAACAATGGGTACAGGCTGCATACCAACAAATGATCTGTAACTAATATCTAACACGGGGCCATCCACATAAAATCCATTTGGATTAGGCCTGTCCAGAATTATCAGAGGTTTATCATTAACCAATGCAGCTTCCATAAATTCCTGTAATGACGAGATGAACGTATAAAAACGAACACCGACATCTTGTATATCAAAGATCAAAACATCTACATTTTTTAAATCATCTGCCGACGGCTTTCTTTTGGCTCCGTACAAGGAGATAACTGGTATCCCGGTTTTTTCATCGGTATAATTTCCTACTTTTTCCCCGGCATTTGCAGTGCCTCTGAATCCATGTTCAGGCCCAAAAATTACAGATACATTTATTCCTGCTTGTTGCAATTTATCTACCAAATGTAAATCACCGGTCATGGATGTTTGATTCGCAAAAAGCCCGACACGTTTACCTTTTAACAGAGGAATATATTGATCAGTTCTTTCTGCTCCCGGGACAATTCTTTTTTGGGAGTAACCCGTACCCAATAACACAATCAGGGAAAAAAGTATCGATATTTTTTTTATCATGAAATATTTTTTTGTCTTTTGTTATTGACGCTCTTGTTTCTTTTTAAGCTTTTAAACAGGTGATAAAATTATTGTAAAAAAATCGTCTAAATTCTCTTTCCTGTTAAAAAATAAAATATTATTAGTTACTTTACCAGCTAAGAAACGTAAATTATTAAAAAGGTAATTCGATTATTTAAACATTTAAATTAATATTTATGAGCGAAGCAAAAAAAGGCGATCATGTGAAAGTTCATTACACAGGAAAGCTGACCACAGGCGAGCAATTTGACTCCAGCGCAGGACGCGAGCCTTTAGCGTTTACAGTGGGTGCAGGCCAGATGATAAAAGGTTTTGATGATTCGATTCCAGGTATGTCAGTCGGTGATAAAAAAACCATCAATATCGCGCCGGAACATGCGTATGGCGAGAAAAATAAAGAAGCTATTATCGAGTTTCCACTATCTAATATTCCTGAAGATATGAAGTTGGAACCCGGAATGAAATTGCAATTGCAAAATGAGGCGGGGCACCCTGTTCCTGTTGTAGTTACTGAAGTGAAGGAAGATGTTGTGATTCTGGATGCTAACCATGAACTGGCTGGAAAGGAATTAGTTTTTGATATTGAATTGGTCGAAATAAAGTAAAGA
>JBDSHT010000164.1:0-5790 GCA_039918315.1 Ginsengibacter sp.
TAAACCCATTGAACTGGCTTACTGTGGGAAATGAATTGAAAGATTTAAAGCCAGATCTAATAGTGGTTAGGTACTGGCTTCCATTTATGGGACCGTGTTTGGGTACCATCCTGAGAAGAGTAAAGAAAAATAATCATACAAAAATTGTATGCATTGCTGATAATATTCTTCCTCATGAAAAACGACCGGGCGATACCATTTTCACAAAATATTTTTTGAAACCTGTTGATGGTTTTATTACCATGAGTACAAAGGTGCTTGGTGATTTGCACGAGTTTGCAAAAGACAAGCCGGCTCGTTGTGTGCCCCATCCATTGTACGATAATTTTGGAGAAAAGATTAGTAAGTCAGAAGCAAGAAATCACCTTGCAATTGATGGTGATGCACATGTTCTTTTATTTTTTGGGTTTATAAGAAAATACAAAGGATTGGATATCTTATTGAATGCAATGAAGATTCTGAATGCTGAAAATAAAATTAAAAATTTACGCCTTTTGATTGCCGGAGAATTTTACGAAGATGAAAAGAATTATGCTGAATTGCTTAATGATCCTTCCATAAAAAACAATCTTATTTTAAAAACTAATTTCATCGCTGATAGTGAAGTAAAATATTATTTATGCGCAGCAGATTGCGTGGTACAGCCCTACCGTAGTGCCACACAAAGCGGAGTGACTCCCCTCGCCTATCATTTTGAAGTTCCTATGATAGTTACTAATGTAGGAGGCTTGCCTTCTCTGGTTCCTGATTATGAAGTAGGTTTGATTGCAGAACCTAATGCACAAAGCATCGCAAAAAAAATCACTGAATACTTTTCAATGGGGCAGGCGCACTTTCTACCGTACCTGGTTAAGGAAAAGAAAAAATACAGTTGGAAAGTGATGACAGATGCTATTCTAAGCATGAAATTTTAATTTATCACGTGACAATAAAACATTACGTAACTTCATAAAAAAGGCATGTATGAAAACTAAATTAACTTTAAATATAGACGATAGAATTGTTGCCCGAGCAAAGAGAGTTAGTGCTAAAAGAAAAGTAAGCCTTTCATCCGTTGTAGAGCAATACCTGGAAAGATATTCAGAAAATATTCTGTCAAAAAAAAATCTTGGGACTGAATCTTCTCTTTTAGAAAGAATCAGAAAATATACAAAAAATGCAAAATCTTTGCCCGAAGATTATGATCATAAAAAAGTATTGCATGAACATTTAGATAAAAAATATGGTAAATAGATTATTCCTTGATACCAATATAATTATAGATTACGTACTGGAAAGAAATTATGAATTGGATGCAGTAAATGAAATTATGCATCTTGCGGAACTTGGAAAATTAGAATTATTCATTTCCGAAAGTGTTATTACCACTTCATTCTATTTCCTTCAAAAGCAAAATATTGATGCATTGAGCGTTTTGAGAGAAATTTGTAAAATACTAAATGTAATTCCGTTTTCAAGAGACGTTTTATACCTTTCTGTAGAAAAATACAAAGACATCGAAGACGGCCTTTTATATTTTTTAGCAACATCAGCAAAAATGAATTATTTCATTACAAGAAATGTGAAAGGCTTTGTATTTCAGTTTCCCTCTTTGCCCGTAATAAGCCCAACCAATTTTTTAAAAGAAATTTATTTTAATGATCTATCGAAGTAAAGCACCATTGCGCATTGGACTCGCCGGTGGCGGAACAGATGTAAGTCCGTACAGCGACCAGTTTGGAGGAGCTATTTTAAATGCAACTGTTTCATTATTTGCGTATGCTAATATTGAAATCCTGGACGAGAATAAAATAATCGTGCAGGCATTGGACAGGAATGAAGAGCAGTCATTTGAGATGATGGATCAATTGCCCATTGACGGAACGCTCGATCTTTTAAAAGGTGTTTATAATCGCATACAAAAGGATTACAAAATTGGATCAACCGGCTTTCGATTATCAACCTATGTGGATGCTCCGGCAGGTTCGGGATTGGGCACTTCTTCTACATTGGTTGTTGCAATATTGGGTGCATTTGTTGAATGGCTCAAACTGCCATTGGGCGATTATGACATTGCACATTACGCCTACCAAATTGAAAGAGAAGACTTAAAATTAAGCGGAGGAAAACAAGACCAATATGCAGCAATGTTTGGTGGTGTAAACTTTATGGAATTTTATGAAGATGATAAAGTGATTGTAAATCCATTGCGGATCAAATCACAATACCTGCATGAACTGGAGAATAATCTTGTCTTGTATTTTACAGCTACAAGCCGTGAAAGTGCTGACATCATTAACGAACAGGTAAAAAATGTGACTAACAAAAACGAAAAAAGTATTGAGGCAATGCATCAATTAAAAGAGCAGGCAAGAATGATGAAAGAAGCATTGCTGAAAGGCAAGCTCGATGAATTTGGTTCAATATTAGATTTTGGTTTTCAGCAAAAACGGAAGATGGCACATAATATAAGCAACAGCCGGATTGAAGAAATTTATGAAGCCGCAAAAAAAGCAGGAGCCACCGGAGGGAAAATTAGTGGTGCCGGAGGTGGAGGATTTATGATTTTTTACTGCCCGGGAAATACAAGGTATTCCGTGATCAATGAATTGAAAAAATTTGGAGGCGAAGTAAAAAATTACTCCTTCACAAAATTTGGTTTAACCACATGGTGTGCTTAAAAAAATAAAATAATAGGCAATACCTTTGAGAAAATTAAAATAGATCCATGCAGATAATCAGGAATATTATTCAGAGTTCAATTGATGTAAAACAACAAATACTTGCTGATGATAAATTGCTACAAACGGTGAATGATTGTGTGGAAGTGATTGTCGCTGCTTTCAGGAACGGAAACAAAGTTTTGTTTTGTGGAAATGGCGGTAGCGCTTCAGATGCGCAACATCTTGCCGCAGAGTTTAGTGGAAGATTTTATTTAGATAGAGACGCGTTACCTGCTGATGCGTTACATTGTAATACATCTTACTTAACCGCTGTGGCAAACGATTACAGTTTTGATTTAATTTATTCCCGTATTCTAAAAGGTATAGGAAATAAAGGAGACGTGTTGGTAGGATTAAGCACTTCAGGTAATAGTAAAAATATCGTTGCGGCTTTTGAAACTGCAAAAGAAAAAGGAATGATTACCATTGCATTTACAGGTGAAAGCGGAGGCAAGTTGAAAGAAGATTCTGACTATCTGATTAACATCCCATCGAACGATACACCCCGTATCCAGGAAAGTCATATCACCCTCGGACATATCATTTGTCAATTGGTAGAAGAAAAATATTTTGCAAAAAATAATGATTAAGGAAGCAATTATTCTTGCCGGAGGATTGGGTACACGACTCCGTTCTGTGGTGGCAGACAAACCCAAATGTATGGCTCCGGTGCAGGGAAAACCATTTCTTTATTATCTAATTCATTTTCTAAAAAACCAGGGTATTGAACATTTTATTTTTAGCGTTGGTTATATGCATGAAGTAATTGAAGAATACCTGATAAAAGATTTTCCTGATTTAAATTATACACTTTCATTAGAGACCGAACCATTGGGAACAGGTGGAGGCATACAACTCGCCTGCAAAGTGGCTTCGCAAAAAAATGTGATAGTGTGCAACGGAGACACTTTCTATAATGTCAATTTAAAATCGTTTTCAATATTTCATGAAAAATGTGAGGCAGTCTGTACTTTAAGTATGAAACCAATGATTAATTTTGACAGGTATGGAGTGGTAGAATTGAATGAAGACAACAGCGTGAAGTCATTTAAAGAAAAAGAATTTTATGCATCAGGATTAATTAATGGAGGTATGTATGCACTCAATGTTTCTAAATTTCTTTCGGATAAACTTCCTGAAAAATTTTCTTTTGAATCTGGTTTTCTTGAAAAAATTTTACAAAATTCTGCGGATGAAAAACCTAAATTGTACGGAATGATCCAGGATGAATATTTCATCGACATTGGAATACCAGAAGATTATGAAAGAGCCCAAAAGGAAAACTTTTTTTTTAATAATGTTGACTAATTGGCCATATCATTTTATAAATAGAAACAAAAGTTTTACACCCTTTCTCAAAAATACTGCTTGAAGCAATTAAAAAAAATAGATACATCATGGACACTGTTTATTGACAGGGATGGAGTAATTAATGAGGAAAAAAATCTTGATTACATTCGCACTTGGGAGGAATTTAAATTTTACGAAGGAGTAAAAGAAGCCTTTGCCATTTTTAATAAAAAATTCGGAAAAATAATTGTCGTTACCAACCAGCGAGGAATTGCACGCGGACTTACTCTCATCGAAAATTTAGAAATAATTCATAAAAATATGCTGTCAGAAATAGAAGCGTCCGGTGGCAGAATCGATAAAATTTATTTCTGTCCTGAAATGGAAAGTCCCAACCGAAAACCCAATCCTGGCATGGGCTTACAGGCTGCAAAAGATTTTCCGGAAATCAATTTAGCAAAAAGTGTGATGATCGGAAACACCCTGAGTGACATGAAATTTGGAAGAAATCTTGGCGTAGCCACCAACATTTTTTTACCAACTACACGCAAAGATTTTGATCTCAGTGATGGAAACATTGATGCGATTTTCGAAGATTTAATTTCGGTAGCGAGATACATTATAGCTTAGTTAAATATTAAGCAGTTAACAATAATTTTCCCGAAATACTGTTTTCTTTGTTCAAATATTATTGATGAATAGAATTATCATTTTTTCTTTTTTTCTTTTCAATGCAGGCCTGTGTTCTGGGCAGCAATTATCATCATCTGATTGGAAAGCACTTCAAACAAAAGAAGATTCATTAAAAGTTTTATCACTAGAAATAATACAGGGAAGAACAGCAGAAAATCGATTCAAAGCGGATAGCCAATTTACAAAAATGTTAGTGCGAGCTTTGGTAACAAAAGGTTCTATCCATTATCCATTTGATTCTTTGATAACAATTTCCAGGTTATCTCCCAAAGACAGTTCGTTTAAAATATTTACATGGCAGTTGGTAATAAATGATAACATCGTTCGGCAGCATGGGGCCATTCAAATGAAAACAAGCAATGGTACTTTAAAATTATTTCCTCTGATCGACAAGACTTCATTAATTGAAAAGCTTGACGATACCATTGCAAATAATTTCTGGTGGGTTGGAGCTATTTATTATCAGTTAGTTGAAAAACAGGCTTTTGGAAAAACTTACTTTACATTGTTAGGATACGACGAGAACAATCTAAGTAGTAACAAAAAAATAATCGAAATACTAACTTTTGTAAATGGGCTACCACAATTCGGTGGCTCCAATTTTAGCTTCCCGGATAACACCCTGTACAAAAGATCCATGGCTCGATATATAATGGAATATAAAAAGGAAGCTAGTCCCCGCCTTATGTACGATGCGGATATGGATATGATAATTTATGAACACCTGATTTCTGAAACGGGAGAAATTAATAAAAAATATACATACATCCCTGATGGAGATTATGAAGGTCTAAAATGGAGAGATGGAAAATGGGTGCACATTAATAAAGTTTTTACCCAAATAACACCCGAAGGACAGGCACCAATACCACAACCTATAAGGGACGCGAAAGGAAAAATAGATGACTCAAAATTAAAAAAGCAACAGGGAGATCAGAAGTGAATTACTGGGAGCATCGGTCGATAATTCACAGTAGAAAAAATATTTAAATTTTTATTCATCCAGTTTCAAAACTGCAAGGAATGCCTCCTGCGGCACTTCCACATTTCCAATTTGCTTCATTCGTTTCTTACCTTCCTTCTGTTTTTCAAGCAACTTTCTTTT
>JBDSHT010000165.1:0-3471 GCA_039918315.1 Ginsengibacter sp.
ATGGCATTTGCTAAAACCGGCGATGCTGAATTAATTGGCCGACTTCCGCTAACTAAAGAAGAAGATAAAGGCAGGATGCTTATTGCTACCAACTATGCGAAGAAGATGGCCGCAGATATGCGGCTGATTAATCCATTTATTTACGAAGACCATCCCAATCATAAAGTAAATGTTTGTGCAAGAAAAGTTTCGGAATTATATCACTTAAGTAATGAGCAAAAAGGTACGCAGATTATCTTCAGTGATATTGGTACACCCAAACCGGATGCGTTTAATATTTATGATGCGTTGAAAAATAAGTTGATAACTGATTTTTCAATACCTGCTAATCATATCACTTTCATACATGACTGTACGGACAGGCAAAAGCCAGAACTATTTCGCAAAATGAATAGTGGCGAAATAAGGATATTGTTAGGCAGTACTGAAAAAGCAGGAACCGGCCTTAATGTTCAAAAGAAAGTGATTGCAATGCACCATTTGGACATTCCATGGAAACCTTCGGAACTAGAACAACGAAATGGCCGTGGTGCAAGACAGGGGAATATTTTAGCGAAGGAGGCTTACGGAAATAAAGTGGACAATTACATTTATGCGGTTGAACAATCCTTAGATAACTACAAATTTAACCTGCTGAAAAATAAGCAAACATTTATCAGCCAAATGAAAAATTGTGAGCTGAATGTAAGAACCATTGACGAGGGTTCTATTGATGAAAAAAGTGGAATGAATTTTTCAGAATACATTGCCATTCTTTCCGGTGATACCACTTTGTTAGAAAAATCAAAAATGGAAAAGAAGATTGCTGTACTGGAAAGCCTGAAAGTCGCACATCATAAAGAAGTGATTCGTTCCAAATTTCAATTAGAAAGTATGAAATCAGATAAGGAAAGTACACTAAATACAATTAATAAATTATCCATTGATGAAACTGCTTACAGAAGCCAATTGCAATTTGATAAAGAAGGAGCAAAAGCCAATCCCATTTTATTAAATGATGTCAGTTCCGCAGATCCTGAAATAATCGGGAAGTATTTAATTCAACTTTCTGCAACATGGAAGCCGGGACATGGAGAAAGCGATATTATGAAAATAGGTAGCCTGCATGGCTTTGAATTATTTATTCGAAGGCAGCGGGAAACCTTCGATGACAAGGGGATGTTTGAGTACCACTATAAAAATATTCTCTTTGCGGAGAGTAAAGAAAGTGGCATTAAATATTTATGGAACCAGGGGCATATCAATATAGATAACCCAAAGATTGCAGCCCGGTATTTCATAAATGCAATTGATAGAGTAGAGGCTTTAAAAAAAAAGTATGAAAAGAATCTGCAGGAATTGGATCAAAATATTCCCATGTTTCAGCAATTGATTGTTAAACCATTTGAAAAGGAAAATGAACTGACTCAGTTTAAAAAAGATGTCTCAAAATTGGAACGGGAAATTTCTATTAAAATTCAGGAAAATCAGATGAAGCAGCATGATGTGGCGGATGATCACAAAATTGAAACAATCGAAGTTCCTGTTGTTAAAATGGAAAAGTCATTGTTGCCGAAGAAGGGTATGTTCAAAAGAAAATCTAAGGGGGTGAGTAATTGAATTTGTAACATAATTGACAGAATGCCGCCGGAAGCGAAGTCCCTGTTAAAAATGGTCAGTTTCAATGTGCGGCCATTTTTCAATACAAATATTGACATCTTATTGCCATTGGATCGTTCTAGGCTATGATTGATTCTTTAAAACTACTTCTTTCATTTTCAATTCATTTGCCAAGGTTGTCCTACCCCGTTTACCCAATACCTATACTCCATTGGATAAGTTTTTGCAGTTACTTACTTAATTAAAAATGTAAGAAAGAAAATATGAGCAACAGTGTATATCAAATCAACAAAGGCATTAACAAGCCCATTGAGTTTAAGGGGTTGAAAGCACAGTACATCTGGTACTTAGGGGGAGGGCTTGTTGCCTTGTTGATATTCTTTGCAATCATTTACATCATCGGCGTAAATGTATTTATTTGTCTAGCCTTAATTGTTTCCCTTTCGACTGCACTGTTTATGTATGTATATAAACTCAGCCGGACTTATGGCGAATTTGGCTTAATGAAAAAGTTAGCAAAAAAAGCAGTGCCAAATGTCATTAAGAGCTATTCAATAGTTCTTTTAAAAAGACAATTACTTAAATGAAAAACCTGCTTGACATACTACCCGTTTATGGAGTTGAACATGATGCTATTCTTTCAAAAATGGGAGATATAACTATTGCTTTTAAAGTTGAATTACCTGAATTATTTACCATGAGTAATGAAGATTACGAGTCATTTCATCACTCCTGGATTAAGGCCATAAAAGTATTACCTGTTAATGCTGTTTTATACAAACAGGATTGGTTTACAGAAGAGAAATATAAAGCAGACTTCTTAAAAGAAGACAACAGCTTTTTAAGCAGAAGCAGCGAACGGTTCTTTAATGAGCGGCCCTATCTTAATCATGAATGTTTTATCATGCTAACAAAGAAACCGGCAAACCGAAAAGCATCTTCTTCTGTATTTTCAAGTTTGCTGAAAAGAACAATAGTGCCTGAAGAAACGCTACAGGTAAAGCATTATCAGGACTTCATTAATAATGTTGGCCAGTTTGAAAAAATATTATCCGATAGTGGTTTTATTTCTTTTACAAGGTTAAATAATTCAGCACTTACTGACTTAATTGTGAAGTATTTGAATTTGCAAACCGGTGAAAATATTGTGAGGGATATTGAATTTAAAGAAGAATGGAAAATAGGGGAAAACTATTGTCAGCTCTACACCATGGCCGATGCTGAATTTGTTCCTCCATTATGCGGTTCCCGGATAAATTATGATAAATACTCTACAGATAGAACAAAATTTAGCGTTGGTTTTGCTTCACCTATTGGTCAACTCCTTTCATGCAATCACATTTACAGCCAGTATGTTTTTATTGATGATGTGCAGAAGACCATTCAGAAACTTGAAAGCAAAAGATTAAGATTGCAATCCTTATCCGCTTACAGTAGGGAAAATTCAATTGCAAAGGATGCTACGGATAATTTTTTAAATGAAGCTATTGGAGAACAAAGGCTGCCGGTGAAAGCACATTTTAACTTGCTGGCTTGGACTGATAATAAAGAACATTTAAAAGTAATCAAAAACCTATGCTCATCTGCTCTCACCCAAATGGATGCTACACCCAAGCAAGAGACTGAAGGGGCAGCGCAAATCTTTTGGGCAGGCATACCAGGCAATGCGGCAGATTTTCCTATGAACGACACGTTTGATACATTCTCACCGCAGGCCTGTTGCTTTTTCAATTTGGAAACGAACTACCGTTCTTCTGTAAGTCCGATAGGAATTCGTCTGGGAGACCGGTTAAGTGGTAAGCCTGTTCATGTGGATATTTCGGATGAGCCGATGGATAAAGGCATCTGCACTAATCGGAATAAATTCATTTT
>JBDSHT010000166.1:0-5025 GCA_039918315.1 Ginsengibacter sp.
GAATAAGTTTCTGTAGAGTCTGTCCTTAAGGTCTTTTGATTCTTATCAAATACAGTATTTAAAAACTTGTTACTCTTATTTGGTTTGCCATAGGTAACTCCAATTTTAAAACCGAGGTGGACATCAGCTGCCCGCAGATTTTTATTAAATAACATTGTACCCAGATTACTGCTACCAATGAACACAGGACCAAGTCGCAGCGTGGCTCCCAGCAAATGCTGATTGTAATCTGTAAATGCATTTCTTTGAGAAACAGTGTAAGGAATATAAATTCCAAAATGCCTTGTTTCGTATCGTGGAGTGATTGTATAAAATCCATATCTATCAAAACTCTTTCCCGCAGTACTTCCTAAACTCACAGGCCAGTAAGACATCACATTCAGGAACAAACCCTTCACAAACTTTATGTCTAACTGCGCGCTTAATGCGCTCGGTAAATACACATTGTAACTCTGTGGATCATTGGGATTGGCAATAACTCTTGCTGCCAGTGCAGTATCAAAATTGTTTAGTGTTTTATAACGCGCATTTTTTATATCCCAACGATTTATGTTAGCACTAAAAGAATTTACATTAGCAGGTTTATCAAACCGAAACATTCCTACATCCAAAAGAGATACACCCAACTTAAAATTGTATTTACTTACATCACGCCTGAGCGCATCATAAGAAGTTTCATCATCGCTTTTCAAATATTTAAACTTGTCGATGTTACCACGGTACTCATACACAAGCCCCGCATCAAATCCAAAGGCAGTAGCGCTTGGGTCAAATTTCCGATCAAATATTTTATTAAAATCCGCATTGTCATTATGGTTATAAGAGACATTTGAACTGTTAAAATTAAAAGTGCTATCGCTGTTTACACCCATCTGCAAATCGTTTGAGGACAAACCAACCGATGACAAACCTGCCAAATATTTTCCGGTAAATGCCGCTTTTAAAAAATGCTTTTCCGAAGAATATAAAACCCTTCCATAAGTAAGCCCAGCCTCTGCCCAACTTAAAGAATTAATGTTGATACCTGATGCATCAATCGATGCAGATGTTGATGATGGATTAAAACTATTAAACCCGAGTCGTGCAAAATCCTGCGTGATTCCCCTGCCCTGTATCATTGTTCTAAACTGAAGATTCAAAGCAATTGCAGATTTTTTTCCCATAGTAGCCATGAAACTAACAGGTAACTGTGTGCGATTATTAATATTGAAAAAAACTTTTTGATTAGCAGGTAATGACGCCTGCAAAAGATAACGGTCTTTGAAAGTGGTGTAGTCTTCAAAGTTATTTTTATTAAATTTCAGTATTGCATCTCTATCCAGTAAAAAATAATTATTGCTATAATTAACCCCCGTGGAAAAAAGATTGACATCAAATTTAAATCTGCTATCAACAATGCTGGCAGGCTGCAGCGACACTCCTGTAATGCCGGAATAGTTACCGGTACTAAGTCCTAAAAAATCCTGTGAATAGGTTTTTGAAAAATAAAAGCAAAAAATAAAAGTAAAAAGTAGAGTTACTTTCTTCATGGGGTTAGGTTTAAAAAAATCGGGAAATAAAAATCTAAAAAGTAAACTATTACGGATACAATTCTCAATTGTATAAAACTATTACTGTGCCATTCTAAATCATGGACAATTTATAAGCGGTACAATTTTAAAATCAAATGAAAATGAAGTGTATGGACTATATAAAAAACTTTCAGCTAATTTTCTAATAGATTTAAGTGGGCAATTGTATCTACAATACATGTAGGAAAATTACCTTCTAAGTTGCCAACTTTGAAATAGTTGACCGCAGCGAAATAACCAGCTAATGAGACTATTTTTAATGTACCACTATTTCAGTCGGTAATTCTTCAGAATAGAAATGAGTTTCGTTCAGGGTATTTTCAGATTTTTCGTATAAAATCTTCATCATAATTTCCATTGCTTTCTCACCCTGCTTGTTAGGAAATTGTTCCAGTGAAATCACTGGCGGAAAAAAAGTATATTCTGTAATGGGCAGATTAGCATAGCTGGCGAAGATGATATCTTTATTGACCTTTATTTTAATTTGCATTGCGTATTGCACGGCATCCATGTGCACATAATCATTAAAGGAAATTATAACCTGGGGTGGAGTCTTTAAAGCAAGAAGTTTTTTCATTGCAGCAACGGTGCTTTCTTTGGAAAAATCAGTTATCTCCACCATCCGCATATCCACTTTTAATTTACGCCTGGTTACTCCTTCAATATAACCTTTTAAACGCTCAGTGCTTGCTGCCAAAGCCTTTGGTCCATTAATCAATGCGATTCGCTGATACCCCTTATTGAAAAACCAACTCACCATTTCTATTGTACCCTCATACATATTACAGAAGACTTTGTGGATATTTTTTATGGTAGGTACCCTGTCAAAACAAACAATTGGAATTCCATATTTCTCCAAAGCCTCTAAATGAGAGTACTTATTTGTTTCTTTTGATAAAGAAATAATTATTCCATCCACCCTTTGTTTGCGCATAATATCCAGTATCCTTTTTTCGATCTCCACATCGTCATAACTTTGGCCAAACAGGATAGTATAATTATGTAAAATAGCTGCTGATTCAATGCCTGTAATTGCCTGCGAAAAAAAATCTTCTTTTATATCAGGCAAAACAACTCCAATAATGTAAGTCTTCTTTTGTTTAAAAAAAATAGCTTGTACATTCGGTTCATAACCTAATTCTTTGGCTAGTTGCTTCACTCTTTCTTTCGTAGAAATGCCAATTCGTGGATGATCAGCCAAGGCCCGCGAGACTGTGGAGACTGACACATTTAGCTGCCTGGCAATTTGCTTTATCGTTGGAGGATTATTTTGCATTTTAATGTATTGCAATAAATATACACTTAAAAATGCTTTACTCCATTTTAGAACTTTAATGCATAAATTACTAAAATACGGAGATGCAAAGAAAGAAGGAGCTTCTATAAGACCTTCCAGACGGAGAAAACATTAGAACTTGTTTTATTCAAATATCAATCTACCAAAAAATTCAGGTGAATGAAAATCCGGTTTTTCTGACTCGATATTTGACCATGAAATAAAGTGTGGCTCAGGTAACAAGTCTCCACATTTATAAAAATTTGCGCGGCAATTAAGACCCGACAATTTATGAATGGGAATATTTCCAAATGCACTTACAGGTATTGCCAAAGTCAGTTGCCAATTCGCTCCCTTTTCGGTTTCAGAAATGATGATTGATTTCGCCCTAAATTGAAGCACTATGTTTTTATCAAGTAACTCACGGCTGTGTCTTGAGTGTCCATACCCGACCTTGGCAATGCCCGCGCAGTTAAATTCAAAATTGTAATAATTTACTCCTTCATCGAAACTCAGAAACATTTCAACACAACTGTCTTCATGAACAGGGCTATTCACGGTATTGTTTTCGCACCGGAGATATTTTTCCTGTACATAGTATTTCAAAAAAATATTTTCATTATTGTGGGCAATTGAAAAAGCAACATTTGGTTTATAGGGAAATTCAGGCCATGGAACAAACTCAAGTTTTTCCTTTTCAAAAGTGTCGAGTAAATTAGATATTTCCTCAACCGAATTGTTGGATATACTTTCTGAAATGCGATTTACTTTTATTTCTTTCATTATTCAAACAGGTAAGTGCCGATTTCAAAAATTTAGTTGTACAAGGCTCTTTTGTAAAACATAAAGTTTTTAAACCTTCGAAATGAATTTTTATTTATTTAAGCTACTTTCTTAACGACACATCCATCCACCATCTACAGTAAATATGGTCCCATGCACGTAAGCTGATGCATCGGATGAAAGGAAAACAACAGGCCCTTTAAAGTCATCGGGTTCTCCCCATCGTCCGGCAGGAATGCGCCCCAGTATTGTTTCGCTTCTTTCTGCATCTGCACGCAACGCAATCGTATTTGCGGTGGAAATATAACCCGGCGCAATTGCATTTACATTGACTCCTTTGGAAGCCCACTCATTGGCAAAAGCCTTTGTCAATCCACCAATGGCGGATTTACTGGCGGTGTATCCAGGCACATTAATTCCGCCCTGAAACGTAAGCATCGATGCCGTGAATATAATTTTACCATACCCTCTTTCAATCATGCGTTTACCAATTTCGCGGGTAAGAATAAATTGTGAACTCTGATTTATTTCAATCACTTTATCCCAATATTCATCCGTATGTTCGGCTGCCGGTTTACGTAAAATAGTGCCTGCATTATTTACAAGAATATCAATTACGGGAAAATCCGCTTTTACTTTATTGATAAATTGATACAAAGATTTCCTGTCACCAAAATCCGCTTCGTAAGGAAAGAATTTTCCGCCTGTTGCAGTCACTTCTTTTTCCACATCGCCGCCTTTGCTTTTCAGGCTACTGCTCACTCCAATAATATCTGCACCCGCTTCTGCTAAACCTGTTGCCATTGCCAATCCTATTCCGGACGAACATCCGGTGACCAACGCAATTTTATTTTCTAACTTGAATTTATTTAAGATTGTTTCCATCTCTTTTTTAAAATTATTTTTATCAAAAAAAGTTCATCATTGAATCAATCAAATGAACCCTTATAGCAAATCTTTTAATTCCAATTTATCCATATCAGTATAGTCCTGATTCTCTCCCGCCATTCCCCAAATAAATGTATAAGAAGCAGTACCCGCGCCGGCATGAATGCTCCATTCAGGAGAAATAACTGCCTGGTGATTTCTTACAATTATGTGCCTGGTTTCTTTTGGTTCACCCATTAAATGCATAAGCCTTTGCTCTTCCGGTAAATCAAAATAAAAGTAAACTTCATTGCGGCGTGAATGAGTATGTGGAGGAATGGAATTCCAAACACTACCATTCAACAACTCTGTAAAACCTAATACCAACTGGCAACTTTGAACCCGCCCCGGAATAATGTATTGATAAATTTTTCGATAATTGGAAGTAGCGGCATCTCCCATTACGAGCGGTTCAATATCGGACTTTTGAATATGAACCGCAGGATAGGAAGCCGCCGCTAAAGCTGA
>JBDSHT010000167.1:0-4211 GCA_039918315.1 Ginsengibacter sp.
GATAATCGTCACAACTCTTTGGACAGCCGGTTTTGGGGTTTTGTACCCGAAGACCATGTGGTAGGCAAGGCTTCTTTGATCTGGTTTAGTTATGATGGTGGCCCTCGTTGGGGACGGATTTTTCAGACGATTAAGTAAGCGGTGAGCAATGAGCAATGAGTAATGAGCAGTCAGCAATGAGCAGTCAGCAATGAATAATCAGCAATGAATAATCAGCAATGAGCAGTCAGCAATGAGTGCAATCAGCAATGAGCAATCAGCAAGAAGCAATCATTAGTCAGCAATCACGATGGCTCAAAGCTCATAGCTCATAGCTCAAAGCTCAATGAATTCTATCCCCGCGCACTTCCAGGTTTAGCATCACGTCAGTCTCAAAAGCAATCCATTCTTTCCATCTTTTTCTTACTTTTTCTTTCGGTAAATAAGTGTCGGCAAGGTTGATAAATAATGTGTAATGCCCGGCTTCGCTCTCCATAAATTTTCTGTAAAAATTGCGCATGTATTCATCTTCCAATCCTTCGCTGAGCCGTTTGAATCTTTCGCAACTTCTGGCTTCTATCAAAGCCATCGTCAATAATTGATCTAAAAATCTTTCTTCGGGACTCCCGCCTTTTTTTTGAAAAGCCAATAATTGATTTACATATTCGTCCTTGCGCTGCTTTCCTAATGGCAATTTTCTCTTGCGTAATTCTTTCACTACCTGCCGGAAATGCCCCCATTCTTCAGTCACGATTGGTGCCAGTTCATTTACCAAAACATCTTTGTCATTGTATTTTTGGATCAACGAAATACATGAGTTTGCTGCCTTCTGTTCGCACCATGCATGGTCGGTTAAAATCTCTTCCATTGATATCGCGGCAAGGTCCACCCATCGCGGATCGGTAACAAGTTGTAAACCCAAAATATTTTTAGTGTCTTGTGATAATGGTTCCATCCATCAAAAATAAAACTATTGTTGGAAACCTTTGAAGACCTGACAAAAGTTGAACTTTTCAATTGTTTATTTCTTTAGGCCATTCGCTAATTATTTATTTTTACCAAATGAATGAGGATTTTCTAGATAAAAAATTAGGCGAAAGAATTCAAAATAATTCCCTGCGGAAATTGTTACTTCCAACACAGGCCATTGATTTCTGTAGCAACGATTACCTCGGTATCGTAAAAAATAAATTGATTGAAAAATCAGTTTCAAATAATCTTTCTCATGGAAGTACGGGTTCACGATTACTTGCAGGGAATTATTCGCTGATAGGAGAAGTTGAGAATGAACTGGCTCTTTTTCATCATGCGGATGCGGGCCTTATTTTTAATTCAGGGTATGATGCTAATACAGGTTTGTTGAGTTCAGTTGCTCAAAAGGGCGGCCTGATTATTTATGACAAACTAAGTCATGCTTCTTTGCGCGATGGTATCCGATTGTCTTTTGCAAACTCCATTTCTTTTATCCATAATGATATAAATGATCTTGAAAAAAAATTAAAAAATGCAGAAAATTATCATCCAAAATTTGTTGTAACAGAAAGTGTTTTCTCAATGGATGGAGACTTCGCACCCTTGAAGGAAATAGTGAATTTATGTGAGAAATATTCTGCTTCATTAATTGTGGATGAAGCTCATGCGACGGGAATTGTTGGAAACAAAGGCGAAGGTTTAGTGCAGCTATTAATCCTGGAGAATAAAATTTTTGCACGCATTCATACATTCGGAAAGGCTTGCGGAGCACATGGTGCCATTGTGTTGGGTTCGCAGAAGTTAAAGCAATATCTTATCAATTTCGCAAGGCAATTTATTTACAGCACCTCTCTACCTCCTTCGGCTGTTGAAGCAATTCGAATTTCTTACAAATTTTTTCCATTGATGGAAAAGGAAAGAAATTATCTTCAAAAATTGATTTCACTTTTTCAAAATTCATCTTGCAAATACCGGAGATTACAATCTGAAACTGCCATACAAATAGTCATTATTCCAGGTAATGAAAATGTAAAAATGGTTGCTAAAAAATTACAGGAAAATCATTTTGATATCCGCCCTATTTTATATCCTACAGTACCGGCAGGACAGGAAAGATTGCGCATTGTTTTACATTCCTTCAACACTGAAGAAGAGGTCTTAAAAATGATGGAGATCTTGAATGATTGCTAACGAAATTTCCCGCAACAAAAAATTTGCGAAGTGTTATTTTAAAATATAATTGGTTGGCAAACGGAATTTTACATCATCAACAGGAATGGTTTCTATGTTAACGGCTTTCATTAAACTGGTGCCCCCAGGACTTTTAACTTCTGACAGCATACTTATGTTTTTCCAACCTCCGTAGGTCGCGGTTGCTACACCAGTATTAACACGATATATTTCGCAATCTTTTCCTGCAATAAGTTCGCCTGGCATCATCACAATTTTGCCGGATTTAATATCTTCTTTAGGTAAGTTCGCAATGCTGAACCGTGGCTCTGTTCCATGAATGGCCACACCGGTTTTCCATGCAGTTTTCTTTTGATGCGATACCTGGTAAAGACTAATGCCGTTACAAATAAATGACTCTTTCAATTGCCCATCTTCGTAGGTATCCCTGCGTTCCTTCGATCCATAATCATCGAAATAAACGATAGTGATATAGCTCAAATTTACACTAATTGTTTTGAGTTGTGTGTCGTAGGTTATAACTCCACTTTTAACCTGGTATTTTCTATCTGGGTTATCTTTCTCACTTTGGCAACCCAAAATAAAAACCAGAGCTATTAAAAGTATGACGAATTTTTGTTTCATATTTTCTCCTCCAATTTAGAGAACTTTTCGACTTGTTATTTGCGGCTAATTCTTTTTCGGGTGAGTGCCTGTAAATAAAGATAAAGTAATCTTTTTTTTGAACCTGTAAGTATTTTCTTATGCCAGGTAAGCAGAGATTTTGAGACAGGTTTCCACCATTAAATTGATAGGTTCTTATAGTCTTCCACCACGTAGTTCATTTTTTTTTTTGAATCGATTAACATTTTAAAATGCACTGTTGGTACGGTTTTGGACTTAGAGGGGGTAAATCAAATATTTTAACCCTAAAACCCCTAATCTACATGAAAACATTATTTGTATCATTTATCGCTATGGCATTATCTGCAGGCGCATTTGCCCAGGATCAACAGAAAGACATGATCACTATGAAGGACAGTAAAGTTGTAGTTATCAAGGATGGCAAATCCTGGAACCTGGCGCAAGATTCAACACTGGCTAACGGTACTATCGTAACTATCACAGGTACAGTAAAATCTACTGATGGCAATATCATTATGCTGAAGGAAGGAGACATTGTGAATGCTGATGGAACTGTCGGTAGAAAGGCGGAGCCTGCTAAAAAAGACTCAACTTCTAACGAGTAAGGTTACACGTAATTTCTAATTAAAATGAATGCCTGGATGTAGTCCGGGCATTCTTTGCTTTAATACAAAATCAAAATTTATTTTGTGACCAATAATTATTATTCAGTGCTAAGATCAATCTTTGGTTTGTCCAGAGTGCCTCTTTTATAAATGATCAAACCATTTAAAAAGTTGCGTAAAATCTGGTCGCCTGCTTCCACATAACCCGGGTGATCTTCATTTCTGAAAAGATCTCCCAATGCGCCTTTGCTAATTTCAAAATTTACAAGAGATAAAATATGAAGGATATCATCATTTTTTAGCGAAAGTGCTACCCTTAATTTTTTTAAAATATCGTTGTTTGTCATTTAATAATTTTGTAGCCACAAATATACTCGCTTTGGAATTTAAGATTTTGAATAGCCGTGTTTGATCATCATTGGCTATTTTCAATTTTTTTAAAGAAGGTTTAAAATATTTTGAATAATAAATTAATTACTATGGAAAATATTAATTGGGGAATGATCGGTTGTGGAGATGTAACTGAAGTAAAAAGTGGTCCTGCGTTTAATAAAGTTCCTAATTCAAAATTGGTGGCAGTGATGCGCAGGGATGCTGCGAAAGCTAAAGATTATGCGGAACGACATGGAGTGCCAAAGTGGTATATTGATGCTTCTGCTTTGATTAATGATCCTGAAATTAATGCTATTTATATTGCGACTCCACCTTCTTCACATTTAGAATATGCGATAGCTGCGTTGAAGGCTGGTAAGTTTGTATATGTTGAAAAGCCAATGACTACTGATCTTTCATCTGCTATTGAATTGAATGAGTTTGTAATAAAATCAAATGGCAAGTTGG
>JBDSHT010000168.1:0-3751 GCA_039918315.1 Ginsengibacter sp.
CTACAATTCTGTATGGATTTAAAGAAACAAATTTAACGGTGTCGCCCATGTTATACGCCCACAAACCAGCGTTGCTGCTAATTACAATTACATAGTTCTTATTTAATTCCACCTCTTTCAAAGTGAGTCTTGTTGGATTTTCTTTTTCAATTTCATCCGCTGGCACAAACTCATAGAATATTCCGCTATTGGTATTTAGCAAAAGTCCTTCCTCTTTACGACTATCCTGGAAAGCAAAAAAGCCTTCACTTGCCGGATACAATTCGATGATGTCAACCGGCTTACCAATACTCTCAAAAAGCGCCGCCTTATACGGTTCAAAATTTACACCGCCCTGGACTAACACGCTAAAATTTGGAAAAATATCTTTTATCTTTTTGCCTTTACGTTTTTCCAATTCGTCAAAATACATTTGTATCCATGGTGGGATTCCGCTGATGAGCGTCATGTTTTCATCAATCGTTTCTTCAACCACTTTTTGGAGTTTTTCTTCCCAATCATTTATACAATTGGTTTCAAAAGAAGGCAATTGATTAGAACGGAGGTAGCGCGGAATATGATGATTTACGATTCCACTTAATCTTCCGGTAGGAATACCCCCTACTCTTTCCAGCTCTGGTGACCCGCTTAAAAAAATTAATTTACCATCGGAAAAAGAAAAGTTACCGGTTTGCGCCATGTAACATAGTAGTGCATTTCGCGCAGTGTTTATGTGATTAGGAATCGAATCTTTTGTAATGGGAATATATTTTATTCCGCTGGTAGTTCCGCTTGTTTTTGCGAAATATATGGGTTGCCCCTTCCATAAAATATTGTGTTTCCCAAGTTTGATTTTTTCTATGTAAGGTTTAAAATCTTCATAATCCCTGATAGGAACTTGTTTCACAAAATCAGCGTGCGATTTTATGTTTTCAAAGCCATGCTCTTTCCCGAATTCAGTTTTTGCGGCAGACTTTATTATTGTATTGAAAATACTTTCCTGGTCTGGAACTGCACTCAGCATTGACCTTTTTGTCTGCATGTTTATATAGGTGGCAAAGGGCTTTGCCAGGTAAGACTTAAATTTCATATTCTAAAAGCTAATCGTTGATTACAAATTTAAGGAGAAATACCATATCAGTTTTTTACTAATTACAATGACACGGCCACTCCTTTTTAAGGTCGATACAAGTGATTACTACCAGTCCATTTTTTTCCGGCGCTACCACTACTCTTATGTTTTGGCCATCCTCGCTGTAGCCTTCCAACGCATAAGTTTGGTCGCCCTGCGAACCTATTTTACTTTTTTTATTATTCAATTTTCCATGAACCAGAATTTCTTTAATCTCTTTTAAAGTGATCTCGCGGCATTCCATTCTACAGGCAACATGGTGGGTAAGAATCAGGTCTGAGGTATCGCGATACACAGACTCATCAGTACTTGGAACTCTTGCAGAATTGCTTCCCAAAAAATTCTTTAGTAAAAAGAAAATTACTAATATTAAAATAACGACGTAGCCGTAATGTTGTTTTTTCAACGCAAATTTTATTGCAAATTAAAGGATTTGAACACGATAGAATCCACAATCAATTTCAATCTGCTATATTCGTTTCTTACTTACCAATTGATTATTTTTGCGGCTTATGGCAAACGAGAGAACTGTAGCGTTACACACCCTTGGATGCAAACTCAATTATTCTGAGACATCAGCCATAGAGAGATTGCTAAACCAGGATGGGTTTGTAACCAAAGAATTTACTGAAGAGGCAGATGTGTATGTTATTAATACCTGTTCAGTTACTAATAACGCTGACAAAGAATGCCGCCAACTGGTGCGTAGAATTCAAAGAAAAGCACCCGAGGCGATGGTGGTGGTGATAGGTTGTTATGCCCAACTAAAGCCGAAAGAAATAGCTGAGATACCTGGTGTTGATCTGGTGTTGGGAGCTTCTGAAAAATTTAATATCACAGAACATTTAAAAGAACTTACGCACGGTGATAGCGCCAAAATATGTAGTTGCGAAATAGAAGATGTGGAAGGTTTTCACTCCTCATTCTCTTTAGTACATAGAACCAGAACATTTTTAAAAGTGCAGGATGGTTGTGATTATAATTGCTCATTTTGTACCATACCACTTGCCAGGGGAAAAAGCAGGAGTAATTCTATTGAGAATATTTTACTGGAAATAAAAAAGATTGAAGAAGCCGGTGTAAAAGAAATTGTTCTTACCGGAATCAACCTGGGTGATTTTGGGAAAGACGGCAAGGGCGAAAAAACCGATAAAAACTTTTATTCATTATTGCAGGCTATCGAAGAAAATACCAATGTCACCCGGTATCGCATTTCTTCTATTGAGCCCAATTTGTTGACTGATGAGATTATAAATTTTGTGGCTGCAAGCAAAAAAATAATGCCTCATTTTCATATTCCATTGCAAAGCGGAAGTAATAAAATTTTAGGGTTGATGAGGCGAAGATATAAGCGGGAATTGTATGCAGAAAAAGTAGCTACAATAAAATCATTGATTCCCGATTGTTGCATTGGAGTCGATGTGATAACAGGGTTTCCGGGCGAAACAGAAAATGATTTTAAAGACACGGTAGATTTTTTATTGGACATTGATGTTTCTTATTTTCATGTTTTCACCTACTCCGAACGTGATAATACTCACGCATTAAACATGGAAGGAGTGGTACCGATGAATATTAGAAACGATAGAACAAAAATTCTCCGTTCATTGTCTTATAGAAAAATGCAGCAATTTACCAGAGAGCATAATGGCCAAAGCCGAAAAGTATTATTTGAGGGCAAACAAAAAAACGGAATGATGGAAGGTTACAGTGATAATTATATTAAAGTAACAGTTCTATTTAAAGAAGAATGGAGTAATGAGATTATCGATTGGAAATTATAATTGGTTTAATAATTGGTAGTAACTTTCATTATCAACTAAAAAAAATATTTCCACATGAACAAATTAGTAAGAGGTTTAATTGCCGGATACGGCGCAAAGAAATTAGGAGGCGGTTGCCTCGGCACCATCATCGTTTTCATTATTATCTATGCCCTGTTGGGCAACGTGCATTGCTGATTTGAGATCTTAATTTGAAGCAGGCTATACGTTGATGTAGGCCTGTTTTTTTTATGTTTCCTCACAAACACTTGAACTCTTTCTTTGTATTATTATCGGCCAGGGTAATACTGTCTCTAATGAATATAGTAGCAAAATTGTCTCAGTTATGAACGAGAGGCTTTACTAAAACATAGCTGCAATCTACCTTTTAAGTTCACTCTTTTAAGCTTCTGCTAAATTGGTAGCGTTAATTATACCAGCCGGATAATTAGTTTGACATTAAAAAAAATTGCAAGAAAAGTAAATAATACAAAAGACATTCGATAGCTTTATTAGAGATTTAAATTGTAACAAGCATTCTGTAAACAGTGCCTGCGCCTACATGAAGGGACGGCAACATGGAATGATAAAAAATAAGTTGCCATGCCATACTCTTATTTATGAATCGTTGGCAAACCACCCCTCATTCCCAAAGAAAAGAATTCAAAATACCTACCTCTCCCTGCATGATGGAACGCGCGATAATTTCTTTATCCTGAGAAAGTCGATCTGGAACTAGTTTGCTTCCTTAATACTTTTTATCTAATTCTTTTCAACTTTTAAATTGTACTATCATGACAAAGTTCATCAGTTCAGTTGCGGTGGCAACTTTAATTATTAGCTTCTTTACTTTCCATTCTTATGCACAAAATTCAAA
>JBDSHT010000169.1:0-5284 GCA_039918315.1 Ginsengibacter sp.
AAATTAGCTTGCTTTACAGGGCTACCCTGGAATAACAAAATACCTCCAATGTTATATTTTTTAATTGCATCACTTATTAATGAGTCATAATAAATTGCCCCGTTTTTTGAAAAACTGCTTTCGCGAAGCACCATCAGTTGTGCAATTCGCTGGTCGTTACTTAGGCTGTTGAACACACTATCTACCCACTTTGTAGCGGTACTATGGGACAAGTTTTGTGAAAAGGAAAATAAAAAAAGCGAAAACATGAAAAATAGAGAAAGCAGAATTTTTTTCATTTTTAGATTTATTTTTTATGAAAAGGAGATACCCGGATCGAAAATTAAGAAGTGAATTTGAAAAGGGATTTCTTTTTTTGGAAACATACACAAGTTAAACATTTATGATTTTTTACTTTTAAAAATCACAAATGTTTTCAGAAATTCTTCGAAAAAAATAAGCTGGTTTATACACGGTCCACCAATGCTCAGGGAAAATTAATAAGGGATATTTATAATCATTGAGCATCCTTTGCCAGGAGAACTTTCTATTTTAATATTGCCATTAAATGAATTGACGCGGTTCGTAATATTTGAAATTCCAATACCGTCCTTGGGTTGGCTTACATCAAAACCTTTACCATCATCCTTTATAATGAGATGTATCATTTCCGAATCGGCTGAAATAGTAATGCTGGCATTTTTAGGATTCGCATGGCGGGTTATGTTATTTATTTGCTCCTGGATGATCCTGTAAATATTGGTTTTTAAATCCTCATCAATTATCTGACGACTTACATCATATTCGAGGTTGGTTTTTATTTCCGTTGTCTTGCTAAGATGGTTTAATAGATTTTGTATCAGGTCTTTTAAATCAATATCCTTTGGAGGAGTGGCGTGCTTATGGGTCAGCAATCTTATTTCAGTTATGGAGCTATCAACTAACTCCATTGGGAATTTAATAAGCTCCATACTCGCCGAATCCTTTTTGCTGGCCATGCTCAAATACAATCTGGTACTTGCCAAAATCTGATTCACATTATCATGAAGCTCACGGCCAATATGATCTCGCTCTTTTTCCTGAGTATTTATTATCGCCCTGGATATTCTTTTCTGTTCCTCTACTTTCTGTTCCAAGATTTCCTGCTTCATTGCATCCACCCTGGATTCCGCTTTTTTTATTTCAGTCATATCAATGCCGGTTCCTATCAGGCATTTGACTCCATTGATGTAGGTTATTAATCCCGTAAAATAATAGGGTATCTTCTTTTTATCTTTTGTAAAAAAGTTGGCTTCTATTTCACCGGAACCTGTTTCAAAAACAATATCGATCTTTTTGCGAATCATGTCTTTTTCGTTTTCATCATAAAATTCCAGAGGATGCATTCCGGCAATTTCTTTCGAACTATATCCTGAAACTGCTTCAAAATTTTTATTCCATCTTAAAAATTTTCCATCGTTATCGTATAGATAAACTATTCCCGGCAGGCTGTTAATGATCGTATCTGAAAATAGTTTTTCGCTGGCAATTTGTTCCTGTGCTTTTTTCAATTCTGTAATATCAAGCATGCTTCCCAACATACGGGTACCTTTCCTATTTTCATCATGTACAATGTATGTTCTGTCGTAAATATAAACCCAACCTTTATTCTCAGTTTTAAACCAATAGTAAGAAATCCATTGATTCTTTTTGTCTTTCATCGCTTTCGCCAGGCTCTTTATTATTTTCTCTCTCCCTTCGGGATGAATCCTCTCTTCCCACGATTGTGAATTTGGAACCGGATCAGTTTTTTGTAAACCGTACATTAACTGATGCATCTCATTGGCCCAGCGTTTTCCGGATTGCAATTCTATCTCCCACACTGCATCCTGCGTTATACTTCCTATCAACTCAAACCGATTATTTGAATTTTTAATTTCTTCTTCCGCTTTTTTAAATGCAGAAATATCACGTGCAAAAGTTGCGATGTAATGTCGGTTGTCAATAATCATTTCAGCATGCGTTACCTCCACATCTGCTAATTCACCGGACTTCTTTTTTATCTTGGTATCAATCAAAAGCTGCCTGGATTTTACTGCATTTTTAAAATTTTCCTGAACTGTTTTTTTATCCAGATGCGTATAAAATTGACTCACATTCATCTTCAATAATTCCTCTTTTGAATAACCGGTGCCTTCACAAAAAGACGGGTTTGCGTCCACAATATTCATGTCTTCATCAGTCAACATAAAGTTTTCCCGCATTTTCTCAATGATCGTCGTGTTTCTATGGGAAAGTTTATTTGCTTCTTCCTCTCTTGTTTTTCTTTCAGTAACGTCTCTGAAATTTATAGTAAGGCCGGTAGCAGAAGGGTAGAAGTGATTCTCAATCCATATATCATATTTGGGAAAATATTCTTCAAGGTAAATGTATCTCTGTTCTGCAACAACCTTCTCACATGCATCGCGGAATTCCTGAGAAATGATTTGATCAAACGTTTCCCAAATATTTTTCCCAATTAAGGATTCAGACGATTCCTTAATGAGATATTGCATCGCCCTGTCATTTATAAATACATAGCGCCATTGGTGGTCGATCGCAATAATGCAATCGGAGATACTTTCTACAATGGCGAGGTATGTTTCTGCATCCGCAGGAGAGGCCTTCAATTTACTTTGACTTACTTGCATAGAGGGAATGAAACTGGATTCTGCTCAATAAAATATTTGATTTAAGTATTTTAAAAGTTCCGTCGTCCTTAAGCCTTTAGCCAGTTAATTTTGTAGAAGGAAACCAGGAACTATAGGAAGATTGGAAACAATTTGATACTAGAGGGTAAAGATAAAGTAATTTAGAAATTTTTTTGTTCAAATAAGATTTCATCCATTACTTTGCAATTCAAATGAAACAATTCGCACATACACATCATCATTTTCTTACCTGTGGGTAGGCTATGTTGATATTTATGTACTATGTATATTTTTTCAAAGGCTTACCAAAACGGTGAGCCTTTTTTGTTTTAAGATCATAAATAAAAAAATAAATGCTAAAAATTGCTATTCAAAAATCAGGAAGATTGCACGACGATTCTATCAAACTTTTAAAGGAATGTGGAATTGAATTGAACAATGGAAATAAACAATTAAAATCTGCTGCCTGGAATTTTCCTTTGGAAGCTTATTTTTTTCGTGATGATGATATTCCTCAATACGTGGCAGATGGAGTTGCGGACATAGGCATTGTTGGTGAAAATATTTTGCTGGAAAAAGAAAAGAATATAGATCTTATTTACAAGCTGGGATTTGGTCGTTGCCGTCTTAGTATCGCTGTGCCAAAAAGCATGGACTACCAATCAGTAAAAGATCTTGAAAAATTAAAAATTGCCACTACCTATCCTGTTTTATTGCAAAATTATTGCAAGAAAAATAATATCAATATTGAGGTTCATGAAATCAGTGGGTCGGTGGAGATAGCGCCTGGTATTGGTTTGGCAGATGCAATCTGCGATTTGGTTAGCAGCGGAAGTACTCTTTTTACGAATGGATTAAAAGAGGTTGAACTGGTGTTATCGTCAGAAGCAGTATTGGTTGCTAATAAAAATTTGTCTCCTGAAAACCAGGCAATTCTTCAAAAATTATTGTTGCGTGTGAATGCTGTAAAGACTGCAAAAAATAATAAATATATTTTACTAAACGCTCCCAATCACCAACTTCAAAATATAGCCGATGTATTACCCGGTATGAAAAGTCCAACCATTGTGCCATTGGCAGAAGAAGGGTGGAGCAGTGTGCAAAGCGTGGTAAATGAGGAGGTGTTTTGGGATGTAATTGAAAAATTAAAAGCCCTGGATGCAGAAGGTATATTGGTGGTGCCGATAGAAAAAATGATTATGTAAACTCTGAGAAAATAGGGTGAGAGAATTAAAAAATGAGACTTTAATTATTTAAATATGCAAACATTTATAAATCCGTCACGTGAGAAATGGGCAGCAATTATTACGCGCCCTCAATTGGCTCATGACGATTTGAAAAACAAAGTTTCTGGTATTTTAAAAGACATAAAGCTAAACGGTGATGATGCTGTAAAAAAGTATTGTCTTCAATTTGATGGAGTTGCCCTTGATACCTTTAAAGTGAGCGATATAGAATTATCAGAAGCAAAAGATTTAGTAGATGAGTCATTAAAAGCAGCCATTCAGCGTGCGAAAGAAAACATTACAAAGTTTCATGCAGCGCAAAAAGAAAATATTCAAAAAATAGAAACTGCACCCGGAGTATTTTGCTGGCGCAAATCAGTGGGTATTGAAACAGTGGGATTGTATATTCCCGGTGGTAGTGCTCCTTTGTTTTCTACATTGCTAATGCTGGGCATACCGGCTGTGCTGGCTGGCTGTAACGAGATTATTGTTTGCACACCTCCCGGTAAAGATGGAAAAATTAACCCTGTGATACTTTACGTTTCACAATTACTTGGCCTGAGAAATATTTTTAAAATTGGCGGCGTGCAGGCGATTGGGGCGATGGCTTACGGGACCAAAAATATTCCGGCAGTGTATAAAATATTTGGGCCGGGAAATCAATATGTAACGTGCGCAAAACAATGCGTGAATGAAGAAGGTGTGGCGATAGACATGCCCGCCGGCCCCAGCGAAGTGGCGGTATATGCTGATAAAAATTGTGTTCCAGCATTTGTTGCTTCTGATCTTTTGAGCCAGGCAGAACATGGGCCAGACAGCCAGGTTTTACTGGTCGCTGATTCGTTAAATATTGTTGAGAAAGTGAAAGAAGAAATAGAATTACAACTTACTCTTCTACCAAGAAAAGCGATTATCGAAGAGTGTCTGAAGAATAGCCGACTGGTCGTTTTAGAAAATGTAAATGATGCCTTTGATTTATTAAATGAATATGCTCCTGAGCATTTAATAATTGCCTCTGAAAACTCAGATACTCTCGCAGAGAAAGTGATTAATGCCGGAAGTGTTTTTTTGGGTAACTACTCGCCCGAAAGTGCGGGAGATTATGCATCGGGGACGAATCATACTTTGCCAACAAATGGATTTGCCCGTGCCTATTCGGGAGTTTCATTGGATAGTTTTGTAAAAAAAATTACGTTTCAAAAACTGAATAAAGAAGGTTTGCAATACATTGGCAACACTGTGGAATTAATGGCTGCGGCCGAAGGTCTGGAAGCGCACAAGAATGCAATAACCATTCGATTAAAAAATCTAAAATAATTTATATGGATTTTGATTTACAGAGATTAGTTAGAGATAATATAAAGGTTTTAAAACCGTACTCCTCCGCACGTGACGAATTTAAAGGTCAGG
>JBDSHT010000170.1:0-12228 GCA_039918315.1 Ginsengibacter sp.
TACCAGGTGGTGGAGTCAGATGGAAAAGAGTTGGTAAAAAACGCCATTGCCGCACAACCAGACATCATTATTTTAAACTCATTATTATCCGCTAAACAGGAAATTGTAAAAACACTAAGATTTGAAAGGGGGCTTGAGAATGTTTTATTTTTTATTTACCAATAAATATAGTTCAGGCAAAATCAAGACCCTGATCATTTCACAATACTAAACCATAAATCAACAGTAACAAATGGAACAAAAAATTTTAATAGTGGATGATGAAGCACACATCCGCATGTTGCTCGAACAAACTTTGGAAGATCTGGAAGATGATGGAGTCAATTTTTTTTCTGCGCAAAATGGTGAAGAGGCAATGGAAATAATTCAGGAGGAAAAACCTCAATTGGTTTTCCTTGATGTTATGATGCCTAAACTAAATGGCATGGAAGTATGCAGAAGGGTAAAAAAAGAATTAATGCTCGAGAATGTTTTCATCGTGTTGCTTACTGCCAAAGGACAAGAGCTCGACCGGCAAAAGGGGCAAGAGGTTGGTGCCGATTTATACATGACCAAACCTTTTGATCCCGAGACAATTTTAAACAAAGCAAAAGAAATTCTTGGTCTATAGCTCATTAAAATAAAGCACCTAAAATAAAATGGGGAAAATTGGATTCAAAAATATTCTGGGTAAAAATAATTCAACCCTTGGTTTAATCCAGTCATTAATCGGTGACTCCCAGAGTGGTATTTGCATTGAAGATACCTCCGGAAAAATATGGTTGGATTTCGGACAGCCAGATCCCAATTTTAAATTTGAAGTGCTCTGTGAAAACGAATGTATAGGATGGGTAAAAGGAGATGAGAAAGGAAAAATAATTGCAGGTTTACTTGAACAAATGCTAAGGAGCGAAACTGAGAAAAAGAAATTGGGAAGTGAAGTGTTACATCTATACCAGGAGATCAACCTCATATTTAATTTTTCAGAAAAGCTTGCCAAAACTATCGGTGCGAAAGCCATTTCCGAAATCACATTAAATGAAGCCTGCCATGTAATCGATTCGCAATACGGAGTTGTAATTCTTTGGGATGAAGAAAAAAAAGCGTTGGTGGTAGAAGCCTCAGAGGGAAACAATTTTTTTGACCAGGAAAAAATCAACAATCATTTGTCTTTATTGCTTAAAATTATTTTGACCGGGCAATCTGAAATTGTGAGCGACATCAATCCAATTGCCGAGGCTGGAATTATTTCTGCTGATATAAATTCTATTATTTATTCCGCCTTAAAAGTGAAGCACCGCATCATGGGTGCCATTATTCTGGCCAACATTGAACCTGATAAATATACTGCGGCGTCTTTAAAATTATTAACCACCCTGGCGCTTCAATCTTCTTCAGCAATTGAAAGTTCGCTTCTTTATGAAAAAAATATCCAGGAGGCAAAAGAGAAGGAGGCCGCCATGCGAAAAATATTTGATGCTTCTGAAAAGTTTGTTCCCTATCAATTTATTAAATCGCTCGGCCATGAAGCCATAACAGAAGTGAAACTTGGCGACCAGGTAGAAAAAATTGTTACTGTACTTTTTACTGATATTCGTAATTACACGAGTTTATCGGAGCAACTTACCCCCGAAGAAACCTTTGGTTTTATTTGTTTGTTTAATGCACGCATGGGGCCGATAATAAAAAAGCACAACGGCTTTATAAACCAATATCTTGGCGATTCTATAATGGCCATCTTCCCATTAAATGCTGACGGGGCATTGCGTGCAGCCATTGAAATGCAAAAAGAAGTAGCGGAACTTAGCATGGACTTGCAGAAGAAAACAAATCAACAAATACAAATCGGGATAGGCATGCATACTGGCCCACTAATTATGGGTATTACGGGCGACCTTGACCGTATGGATGCCTGCACTATTTCCGACACTGTGAACACGGCATCAAGAATTGAAAGCCTGACCAAACATTACAAAGCACCAATTTTACTTACGGGTGCCAGCGTGGAGGAAATATCGGACAAGGGAGAATTTATGCTACGCAATTTGGGGCTAGTGCAATTGAAAGGAAAAAATCAATCGATCAATTTATACGAATGTTTTGACTGCGATTCGCCAAAGGACATTCAGCATAAAAATGAGACACTTTCGATTTTCAACAACGGAGTTTCGTTTTACTATAACAAATCTTTTGCTGATGCCATCGGAGCATTTAGTGAAGTATTGAGACACAACCCTTCAGATCCTACGGCACTATTCTTTTTAAATCATACTCAAAAAATGATTGCGTCCGGTAGCCATGAAACTAAAACCGGGATCGTGGAAATGAAGGAAAAATAATGGGCTGACAAACACAATAACATTTTCATTCCCGATATCAACTGATAGAATTCATAAAAACTTTTACAAAAAAAACGCCACGAATTATTCGTAGCGTTTCTAAATTTCAAAACCAAAATTCGTTATTCTAACACCAAAGGATACTCGAAAGATTCGCTATATCCCGGATATACACCAGCGATAACAACTTCTGAAGAACTTCCAATGATAGCGTTCAAATCGTCAATCGATTTTACGGGTTTTCCATTTGCCATGGTGATGATAAACCCATCACGCATTCTGGTCTGATCATTAAAGACACCATCTTTAATTTTTAAGACTACCACACCACCAGAAAGCTTTAACTCGCGGGCCTTTTGTGGATCTAACGTTTGCAGATCAGCACCCAATTTTTCTACCACAGAGGCAGCTTTTACTAAATCATAATTACCAGTACTATTTTTTAAAGTTACCTGAACTACTTTTAGTTTACTATCTCTTTCTATGGTTACGGAAATCTTGTCACCTGGTTTGAAAGCGGTTAACTGCTCTTGCAATTCAGGACCTGAATTCACAGACACGTCGTTAATCTTCTTGAGAATGTCTCCCACTTTCATTCCGCCTTCCAATGCGGCTCCATCCTTTACAAGGTTGGTAATATATATACCTCTCGCATTTGCCGGAACATCATTTTTTTCTTTTTCCTGTGGAGACAAATCCGTAGCATCTACATACATAGCTCCCAAAAATCCACGTTGAACACTTCCGTATTTTACAAGATCATTAATGACTTTCTTTACAATATTGACAGGGATAGCATAAGAGTATCCACTGTAATAACCGGTAGGAGAAGCAATCGCAGAATTAATACCAATCAATTGACCTGAAGTATTAATTAACGCGCCTCCACTATTACCCATGTTTACTGCCGCATCCGTTTGTAAGTAAGACTCTACTGCCATTTGGCTCCGTCCATTTTTATCGCGGTTTAAATCTAATGAACGCGATTTTGCACTAATAATTCCTGCGGTAACAGTAGCTTCAAGACTTAAAGGATAGCCGATCGCCAAAACCCATTGACCAATTTTTACGGTACTGGAATTTCCATATAACATAAAGGGTAAATCCTTAGCATCTATTTTTATAACGGCAAGGTCATACGCAGGATCTGCACCAACAACTTTTGCTGTATAAGTTTTTCTGTCACTCATGGTAACATTCACTTCGTCTGCACCCGCCACCACGTGGTTGTTAGTTACGATATATCCATCAGCACTTATAACAACTCCGGAACCACTTGCCATTTGTGGCACGTTGCGTTGCATACCACCTCTGCCTCCCTGACCAAATAATTGATCAAACATATCATCGCCAAAAAAATCAGAAAATGGATTTCCTTTCTTTGGAATATTATTGTTAGCCTGCTTGGGGTTAGTCTTTGTTTTTATATGCACCACTGTTGGAATCGCTGCTTCTGCAGCCTGGGTAAAATCGTCAGGTCCTGCCGACGGATTACCATCGTGATCATACAATCCTGCAAATTTATAATTCGACGGAATGGCCGATGCCTGAAAATTCGGATTGAAGTTCTCCTGGTATTTATTAATTGCGAAAACCACTGCCAGTGTAGTTATGGCACTGATCAAAACGGTGAATAGAATGTGTTTAGCCTTCATGTTTGTATTTTTGAATCGTGAAAATTTCAATTTTTAAATGAACTAAAATCCGGTTTAATAGCATAAAATTAAATGAATAAAGAACTCATTGATAAACACTATAAATACGTTTAACATTAAATTAATTTTAAACGAATACTGTAAATTTAAAAGATAAAAAGTAGAGCGTTTTGTTAAACCGTCTTGGGTGAGTTTTAATAAAATCTTAAAATGAGAATAAATTATTTTTCGTTTTCTCTACCAAAAAATAAGACAATTATATCCCCAACAAAAATTTCATCGTATCAATTCCATCTGCATAATCAAACAGCCCCGGCCTTTGCGATTCTCCAAAAGGAACATATCCCTCTCCTACTGCACATTGCACATTTTCCATACCAGTAATTTCTTCCTGCACTGCATTTTGATTTTTATAAAACGAATAATTTAATTCGCTAACAGGGGAAAAAACATTTTCACTTTCTACCAATAAGATGCTATCGTTCGTCATGTAATACTTGTTATTGAGGATCAGCAAGGCCAGGTTGTAATCATAATTATTGCGGTATTTGGTATGGTCGCTAAAGCGGCTGTATTTCTTAAAGGCATCGAGCAGTGGAATAAAATTATAATTTTCGGGCACCCATATTTTGGTGACGTTTCGACAGCCTAAACCAAAATAACTGTGAACATCATCTGAAAGGCGGGCAAGGCTTTCGTGGTCTTCATTCCCCGATAGTAATCCCACTGATGTTTTATTACTTCTGATAACTGATGGATATCGTCCAAAATAAAAATTGAAATAACGGGAAGAGTTATTACTGCCTGTGGCAATGTAGGCATCACAGTCTTTTAGGTTTTCAAATACTTGAACGGTCTGCGCTATTTCGGATTCCCATTCGGTTAATTTTTTAATGAGATGAGACAAAAGAATATCATCCTTATCTGAAAGTTTAATTCGTTGTATATGCCCGCTGATAAAGACTGTCAGGAAATCATGAAAACCTACCAACGGAATATTCCCAGCCATTACTATTCCAATTTTCTGAGGAATCACATTATCATCAAGCCGATAATGTCCTACCCATTTTTGCAGTTTTTCCTTGTCAAGATATTCTTTGCAAATATTCTTTAGTGAGAGATTAATAAATTCTTCTGTGAACCATTTATTTTTTTCAAATGCTTTTATTTTTATTCCGTCTAGTTCTTCTTCGCCTTTTGTAATATAATCTGCGAGACGAGCCATTAACTCAATTCTTTCTTCTAAATTCATAACAAGGGTAAATGATTATCTTTCTATATTTGTGAGAATTAACTACAGGCGAAATTCGGAAAAAAAATCCAGCCTGCATTATTACCTAAAAATTTGAGACATGGCTATTAAAATCACAGACGAATGTATAAATTGTGGAGCGTGCGAACCCGAATGCCCCAACAATGCAATTTATGAAGGTGGCGTAGAATGGGCGTTTGCCGACGGCACCACCGTAAAAGGGTCAGTAACATTGTTGGATGGTTCTTCAATGGATGCCGATCAGAGAAATCCACCCGTTGCAACAGATATTTATTTTATTGTTCCTGATAAATGTACGGAGTGCCAGGGCTTTCACGAAGAGCCGCAGTGCGCTGCAGTTTGCCCCGTGGATTGCTGCATTCCAGACGAACTGTATCAGGAAACCGTAGAGGAATTGCTGGCAAAAAAAGACAAAATGCATATATAGTTTTTTACGGCTCTTCTTTCTCTCCAAAGATTTATATCCGCGTTTTTCGCGGGCTATTGAAAACACCTAGCCTAAAAAAATTATGACAGATCGAGATCCTAAGAATTTATTAATGCTGAGTTTTTTATTTATTTTTTCCCTTGGTTCCTGTAACGAAGTAAAAGATAAATTAGTGAAAAGTGAAAAGCATGACGCGACTGAAATAGTAGAAACCGATATCGCTTTTTCCAACATGAGCCGTCAGCTCGGAATGAAGAAAGCCTTTATGCAATATATGGCAAAAGACGGAGGCTTATTGCGTCCCGAAAGCCCACCACTTATTGGTGCTGATGCAATCAATTACCTTAGTGAAATCAATGATACCAGTTACACAATCACATGGAAACCTACGCATAGCGACATTTCAAAATCAGGAGATCTTGGTTACACTTTTGGCACTTATGAGTTAAGTACAAAAGACACTGTTATGAAAGGTACCTATGTAAATATTTGGAAAAAACAGGCAGATGGAACATGGAAATTTGTGATAGACAGCGGCAACCAGGGTACGGGCAATTAATCAAATAATTTTACATTTTAAAGATCAATCAAAACTAAATGAAACCGAAAATTGCCTTTGTAACAGGCGGCTACGCAAGCGAAGCAAAGATTTCTTATTTATCTGCCGCGACGATTGAAAAAAATATTGACCCTGAAAAATTCGATCATTACAAAATTGATATTACTCCGAATGGTTGGTTTTATATTAACCCAAATAATGAAAAGTTTTTGGTTGACAAAAGCGATTTCACTTTACAACTTGATGGTAGAAGAATAAAGTTTGATGCAGTGCTCATTGGCATACACGGCACTCCCGGCGAAGACGGAAAACTCCAGGGTTATTTCGATCTTTTGAATATCCCTTACACCTCCTGCGATTGTGCAGTATCTGCATTAACGTTTAATAAAAGATATACAGTTGCTGTAGCAGCATTTTCCGGAATCAATGTAGCTAATTCAATTCTTTTGTTTAAGAATAATTATCAGAGTTTGCTTGAAGACGTGAGAGGATTACAGTTTCCGGTTTTCGTGAAACCCAATAACGGCGGGTCTAGCATCGGAATGAGTAAAGTGGAATTGCCTGACGAAACGTTGGAAGTTGCTTTGGAAAAAGCTTTTAAAGAAGATGAGCAGGTGTTGGTGGAAGAGTTTATTAGTGGTCGCGAATTCAGCATTGGAGTTTTTAAAACCAAAGGAAAGATTATCGCCTTACCCATGACGGAAATAGTTGCAAAAAATAGCTATTTTGATTATGAATCAAAATATGAAGGAGGTAGTACAGAAATAACTCCTGCGAAGATCAGCGATGATATGTTGGAAAAAATAAACAATGCTGCCACAAAAATTTATGAAACTTTTAATTGCCGTGGAGTGGTGCGAATTGACTTCATCTACAACGTTGAAAAAGATGCACCTTACATGCTGGAAATTAATACAATACCCGGTCAGACTGATGTAAGCCTTGTTCCGCAACAAATACGGGCTTATGGCTGGAAGCTCCAGGATTTATACACGGCTTTGATAGAAGAATGTTTGCCTGCTTAATTTTACTAAATTGCAAACAACAAATTATTAACTTATACATTTCAAGTGTTTAAATTTTTCGCAAGACAGTCTTTTGTAGTAAATCTATTAGCGGCTATTATATTGATTTTCCTGATAGGTTTTCTATTCTTTCAATCGTTGGGTTGGATAACCAACCATGGTAGTTTTATAAAAGTGCCTTCCGTTACCGGGATGAAAGTTGATAAGGCAATGGAGCTATTGGAAAAGCAAGGGCTCGAAGTAATTATCACAGACTCGGCTTATGATGACAGGCTGGAATTAAACACTGTAAAAAAACAATTGCCTGATGCCAATGCCACAGTAAAAGTAAACAGGACAGTATTTTTAAATGTCAATCCCGTAGAACTCCCGATGGTGGCTATGCCTAAGCTGGAAGGTTTAAGTTATCGCTTCGCTCTGAATAAATTAGAAAAAAGTCATTTGATTCTTGGAGACACGGTTATGCGGGCAGACTTTATGAAAGGTTCAGTACTTGAACAAAAATATAAAGGATCGGCTATCGATGATGGAACGAAAATCAGATGGGGATCCAAAATTGATTTGATAGTTGGAGGCGGTTTGCAGGAAGTTAAAATCAGAGTGCCCGATCTTATTGGGGCCACCGTTGAAGAAGCAAAAGACATTTTAAAAAACCAGGGAATTATTCTTGCGGCGATCCTTACATCAGGGCCAATTACAGATACATTGAATGCTTACGTATTCAAGCAAAACCCTGAAGTGTATGGATATGATAGTGCACCAATTTATATTCAACCAGGGCAAACGATGGACATATGGATACAGAAAGAAAAACCTGTAAGTGATAGTGTAATTTTAGTGAACCCGCCACCTCCAATTTTAAAAGAACCAAAAACTGATAAACAATGATGAATATAACCCCTGAAGAAGTTAAACAAAGAATGGATAATGGTGAAACACTTAATCTCCTTGACGTAAGGGAGGCCGCAGAAACCGCAGAATTTAATATAGGTGGAACGGCTTATCCATTAGGAAGAATTCAGGTTATGGATACTGATGAAATTGAAAATTTAAAAGAGGAAGAAATAATTTGTTATTGCAGAAGCGGCAACCGAAGCATGATGGCATGTTTGTTTTTGGAGCAACAAGGATTTACGAATGTAAAAAACATGACCGGCGGCGTGCTGGCGTGGCAGGAAAAATTTTAATAGGTGCTGCACCTGATTTTTTCAAAAAAGAAATAAAAGTTGGAAAGATTTTTTACTTTGTTAGACTATAGCCAACGCCAATATTCAAAGACAGTCTGCTTTGTTTAGAATTATCAAATTCTGATAGTACTCCAAATTTGGAGGCTCCATTTTCCGAGAACGCATTCGTTAACCCCAAAAGATATTCGCAACCAAGGTTTGCAAAAATTTTTGACGTGAGTTCCTTTTTATAATTAAGTCCTATTGGAATTGCCCAATCAGTATTCTTATATCTTTTTTCGGCAGGAGGCAAAAGAATGTCTTCAAGTATAATATTTTGATAGTTGTCTTTTCGCTTAATAGCCATACCCAAACTAATTCCCGAATAAATATTTATCTCTGACTTCTTTATTCTTAAAACTGAATAGTTAACTATCAACGGAATTCTTAGATAGCTAAGGTTAATTCTTAAAACCTTTCTATAGTTACTTGGGAATACACTATCCGCATTAAAAAGGATATTTTGTCCTTGTTGAGAATATTCTAATCCTGTTGCAAGGCTTAGTTTCGAAGATAATTTATACGTGTACAAAATGTTAGCTGAACTATTGAAAGTGCGGTTTCCTTTTCGTGAAAAGAAATAATAATTTTGGAAACTTTGGGATTGTTTTCCAAAATAGGTGAATGACGGTTTATAATTTATTGAGATGGTCTGCTTTTGTCCAATTGACGAAATAGTAAAGAACAAACACGAAATAAATAGACAAGATTTCATGACGACTTTTTAAGGTTGACAAATAAAATATCAAATTCGTTGCTTGTCAGGAAAATTATCTCCGTACTACTAATTCCATGCCTGCACAGATGCGTGGCCCTGTAACAATTCTCAGTACTATGCCTAACCACTTATAGTTTAATGTTAACCCCAACCATAAAATTGATTCCCGCCATAGGAAAATAATAATTTTCCACCGCTAATTTCCCTTCGCTTACATAATTGTAAGTATAACCGTTAGCTACATATTTTTTATTAAAAACATTATTCAATTGCAGAATGAATGTGAGTTGTTTTATGTTCTTTGCTTGTAAAGAATAAGCAAGCCGAACATTTTGAGTGAAGTAAGAAGGAATTATTTTTTCATCATCAGAGGTATTATCCAAAAATTGTTTGCTCACATATTTCGATTGAAAATCAATCTCTGCATTTTTGATCGGAAGCAAAGTAAGCGTCGCAGCTCCCACAACTGCGGGCGAAAAAGAAATGTCCGTATTTGAATAATTATTTTCTTTTTGTTTACCATTTGCATCGTCATAATCATCAATGTACTCGGTGAATTTTTCTATTTTATTTTTACTAAAAGCAATATTACCGGATACGTTCATCCATTTTTTCGCAACCACACTCCCCTCTAACTCAACACCGGCGCGGTAGCTATTCGGAGTATTGGTACGGGTATAAGCTCCAACGTCATTTATTTTTCCTGTATTTACCAATTGATTGCGGTAAAGCATATAATAGATGACCACTCCATAATTAAAATTGGTTTCCTTTTTTTCTAAACCCAATTCCCAATCGTACAAGGTTTCCGGTTTTGGCAATTGCTGAATGCCCGCTTCGAAATCATCCCGGTTTGGTTCGTGAGCTGCGACCGAAAAAGAAACGAATGCCTGGTAATTATTTTTATTAAAAGAAACACCAGCCTTTGGATTGAAAAAACTGTAGTCCTTGCCCACGTTGATGCTTGGGTTGTCTTTAAATCCATTTATTTCGAATTGCAAAAACCGTCCTTGTAGATCCAGGAAACCGGTAAATCCTTTTCCAAGGGTCTGCATCACTTTTGCATAAATATTCAAATCATTTTTTTGTGCAGGATTATCATAGTATGTATAATCAACAGGGAATCCGCCACTCTTTGCCCATTTTACTTTTCCATAATGTCCGCCATCATATTGGTTCCAGCCACCGCCCAATGTCAATTGGGTTTTGTTCTTTTTATATTGAAAAGAAAGTATGGTGCCGTACAAATAATTATCCAACCATTTTTGACGAATCAGGTCCGTCTTTTTTAGTGTATCCGTACCCGTTATGAGATCAGAAATCCCATAGTTTTTATATTTCTGAGAAGCACGGTATTCTTCATAATAACCTTTGCCCCTACTTAGATACAACGCTGCATTTAGACTGAAGGCATTTTTTATTTTTCGATTATAGAAAAGTTGAAAATGAGTTTGCGAATAATTATCGGTTTCATTTTCGTACGGTTCGCCCGGCTTTTCCGTACCTGACGGATTGTAAGTCCTGTTGGTTTCAAGATAGCTTTCGGGCACGCCTCCCCAAGCCTGGTACGTTTTTTCCTTTCCTCCAATAACATTAAATCTCAATGAGCTTTTATCATCAATATATACTCCACTCAGGTAAAATGATTGCAAATTAGAAGTGGCTCGATCAATAAATCCATCACTGGCAATTTTTGAAAATCTACCATCCACTATAAAATGATTTCCTAACAAACCTGTCCCCGTTTTTACAGTAGTTTTTAGAGTGTTGAAAGATCCATAAGCATTGCTTAGTTCAACATAAGCTTTTTCATTTACCTCGTTAGTTGACAAATTAATCGAGGCCCCAAAAGCTCCGGCACCATTGGAAGACGTGCCCACGCCACGTTGTATCTGAATAGAACTAACGGAGGAGCTGATATCAGGCATATCCACAAAAAATGTTCCCTGGCTTTCTGCATCATTGTAAGGGATCCCATTCAGTGTCACATTAATTCTTGCTGCATCCGAACCACGGATTCTCATACCTGTGTAGCCTACGCCATTTCCGGCATCGGAATTCACAATTATATTTGGTGTTTGATTTAGAATAAATGGAAGGTCCTGGCCCATATTCAATTTCGAAATTTGAGTTTTATCCAGATTTGTTTTTGCAAAAGGAGCTTTGTCCGCTGCACGGATTGAAGTGATTTCAATGTTTTCCAGCATGAGCGTATCACTCAACTTAGTTACAGTTGAGTCCTGTGCTATCGCTAAATAAGAGACTCCAAGAAAGAGAACGGAAAGAATTGTATTTTTCATGTTTTATATTAATTAGATCAATACAATGCATGAAAAAGAGGGAACTATTTTAAATCGTCCTCCCTTCGCAGGCATTATCCTGATCAGGTTTACGGGTATTTTCTCAGCAATCTTGCCATTTGGCCAGACGCACCCCGGGTGAATAAAATGAGCCCAAAGATAAAGGAGAAAAAATTGATTTAAAAAATTTGTAACTTTTTATTCCATTATCCGTTACAATAAAAACACAAATATGAAACTTTCCATTACATTACTTTTCACTTTATTCATGGGGCAACTATTTGCCCAGGTAGTTATCAATGATAAAAACGTCGAGCTAAGGACTGTAGGCGTTTTCTCAGCAATTAAAGTCTCTTCAGGAATCGATGTGTATTTGTCACAGAGCGATGAATATGCCGTTGCTGTAAGTGCTTCCGAAGTTAAATTTCGCGATGCCATAAAGACGGAAGTACGCGATGGAATTTTGAGAATCACTTATGATAATGATAATGTATTGCATTGGGAAAATAATAGAAGACTACGTGCCTATATATCATTCAAAGACCTTTCGGCCCTGGATGCTTCAGGAGCTGCTGATATTACTTTCACAGAAAAATTTTCGACCAATAGTTTCAGATTAAAACTATCAGGTGCATCAGAAATTAAAGGCAATATTAGTTGCAAGGACCTGGACATGGAATTAAGCGGAGCCTCTACAGTTCGGTTAGCAGGCAATGTTGACAACATA
>JBDSHT010000171.1:0-9559 GCA_039918315.1 Ginsengibacter sp.
CGGGCTGAATTATAAAAGTACTTGATGATCTGCACGAAAATCCCTGACAGCGCATAGCTCAGAACTATCATAAGAGACAAAGGCCTTTTTTTAAGAAAAAACAAAAGCACTGCTAATGCTATTATAAAAATGCCGTCACCGAGGTATGTTAGCGCGATAAAAAAATAATCTAATGGACGATGATGAATAGGATTCATCAAAATAAAACCATCTACTTTGGAATAAGTAAGTAAAATAAATAGTCCAAAAATCAACAAGATAATATAGCTGAAAAAGAAGTAGCGGTTTTGTTTAATCAGAGTTCCTGGCGTCATTTGATTGTATATGAGGTATTCAAAAATAAAACAAAGCAACTATTTAGCCCAAAGGGCATAAAAAAACCACCCCGCAAAAACAGGATGGTTCAAAACAAAGCAAGGTTTTTTTATTAAGAATTAAAATTTTGTCCAGCCTTTGTACCAGGTATCGTTAGGGCCTACAGCGCCGCGATAACTTACGGATACAAAACCAACTTTTAATAATGAATTTGAGAAAGCCGCTCCAACCAATGCAGGAGACCCTGCGGTGGGTCCAAAATCGGGGTTAGCATAATTAAACGGAGCATTTAATTTTACCTCTGCAGTTGTGGTAAGTATTGAGTTTCCAAAAGCTACAGTATTAACCCAATCTAAGATACTAGCACTGGTAGCTCCTGTGGCAGATGAGGTGCTGGCGGCATATTTTACAGGAACATTGCAGCCCCCAATTATATTATTTTGAAAAAATAACGAGGATGCAATATTATTATCAGTGGGATATCCTTTTGATGCATCTATCAGCAGTCCAACAGGCCAACCAATAATGATTGAATTGAAAATAGAAATAGTTGAATTCCGGCGAATTTGTGCGGCCGAATTATAAAGACTATTACCCACGTTGGACAAAGTGGCTCTTGGTCCGGCAACTGTCATGTTACTAAATATCGCTTTTGTCTGCGGTAATAGTTGACTACCATTGGCATCGTTATCACTTTCAAAAGATTCCACTTTTGAAATGTCAGCTACGGCTGAATCACGCAAAGCAATTCCAAATTGTATTCTTCCAGAAAAGCCATTGTCTGTATCAAAATCATCATCCAAAGTTCTATACGCAATAAGATGAGTTGCGTTTACAGTGCCTCCAAAAAATTCAAAAGCATCATCATTTGCATAAGAAACCTGTATATGGTCTAATACAGTTCCACTACCCACGCCAGCCAGCGTTAAACCATTAATTTCTTTATCTGGTAAAAAGGCATAACCAGCATATTCAATGCGAACATATTTTAAAATACCGCTGTTATCTACCGGATTAGAACTGGCTCCCAATCCGTATAAACCAAGCCCATCACTGTTATTAATACCACCTTCTACTTCTCCCACACCTACTTGTCCATTGAAAGAAGAATTGGTTGGCGCATTGCCCAAAATGACAACTCCTGACCAGTCTCCTCTTTGCGGAGTAGATTCTTCAGAGGTAAATACGATGGGCTTTTCAGGCGTACCCTCAGCAATAATTTTACAACTTCTTGTAATGATTAGGCCACCGTTTTTCCCTTTCTCTCCCACTATTTTGGTGCCGGGTTCTATGGTAAGAATGGCCCCATTCGTAACGTAAACCAATCCCCTAAGCTTATAAGTACTAGAGGCTTTTAATGTGGTGTTTGCTGTTATACGACCTTCCAGTATTGTCTTTTCAGTGTTTGTGGGATCGGTAACAACAGGTCCATCGATTTCAATTTTTCGGCAACTTGCAAATGCAATCCATGCAATAAATGCGACGTAAATAAGTTTCTTCATTTTTTTTTGTTTAGTTTGATTTTTTTTATTTTAGATTAAATGAAAATGAAAGGCTGACGTTGCTTCCATATTTGCGTTTTACAGACAACACATCAACGGCCTTGTTATAATTCCGGTTTTGATCCATATCGAGATAAAAAATGTTAGCCTGATTGAGGATATCCGAAATGTTTAATTTGATTTCTGCTTTTTTCTTAATAATTTTTTTGGCAATTTGTAAATCCAATAAAGGCCTGTGCTTTTCTGTTACCGGGGGAAATTCATTTCCGCCTACATAAAAAATTCTGTCACCCACCATGTTGAAAAGAAGCGTGGTGCTCAGGCCATTTTTTTCCAGGTCGTATTGCAATGAAGCATTAACAACATAAGGGCTTTGTCCCTGCATCGACCGATCCAGATTTGCATCTTTTTTTGTAACCCTGTTTCTTATAAATGCAACATTGGTTTGGATTATGAAGTTTTTAAGAATCTCTGCGAAATCTAATTTTTTTCTAAATTCCAACTCCACTCCAAGGCTGTGTGCATCGTCAGCATTAATATAATTAAAGGTACTTGCACCGCCGGAAGCAGGATTGTAAAATAGCTCAATAGGATTTTTAAACTTTTTATAAAATACTCCCATGGTAAATAATTCTCCCCCACGTGGATACAATTCGTATCTTAAGTCTGCATTGGAAACCTGGGTGCGAGCTAATGTGGGGTTACCGGTTACGGTAGCTCCTAAGTCAAAATCATAGAAAGCAAAGTCGCTTAATTCCCTAAACTCAGGCCGGATAACAGTTTGCGAACCTGACAATCTCAAATTGGTTTTTGTATTTAATTGATAGGTAATATTTAAAGCTGGTAAATAATCCAGTATTTCTGAATGTATAAAGCGTGGGTCACTCTTTCGCATGCTGCCCGTAACCTGATCATAATTTTCAAGTCGCAGGCCATAAGTGGCTTTTAATTTTTTAGAAAATTGATTTTCTAATTGAATAAATCCTGCATTTAAAATGGTGTTTGCCAGATAACGGTACTGGTTACCCGAAATTTCATTAAATCCAAAAAGGTTATTAAATCCATCTCCGAAGTTTTCAGCAGAAAAGACTTTGCTTGCCGGAAGAGTTGTTAGAGCCGGATTATCAGAAGGAAGATAAATTGCGAAAGGTCTTGAATCAAAAAGCCTGTCTTTTACCTGAAAGAAATAGCCAACTTTGATGGATTGCGTTTGCCCAAATAGATTAAATAACTTAGAGATGTCGCCACCCGTTGTATAATTATAATCATTTAAAAAACCATAATAGCGGCTTCCTGATTTTTGTGAACTTTGGGAAGCGCCTACCAATAAATTAAAAGGACTGCCTGGTGTTGAAGGGTCTTGCAGATATTGTATTCTTCTTTGATCAGGAATGTATTGATCCAGGATATTGAAGTTGCCGTACCAGTGTATTTTGGTTTTTATTCCGCTAAGATTATGATCGCCGGAAACTGATGTATTAAAGAAGGTGTTTGTTTTAAGTGCTAATTCAGTGGCCCTTACATTGGCACCCAAGCCCGGAACAAAATCAAAATCTTTTCCTGTTCTTTCATTTACATAATTGGTAGCATTTACATTAAAAACATTCTTAAAAGATATTTTATTATTGCTACCAATTTGCAAGGTGAAATTAGCGAGACCTCCCCACAATATATCGTGACTGTATTTCTTGTCCTGATATTCATAAGTAATATCTGCTATGTCGCTTTGAACGGTGAATAATCTGTTTATCACATTATCGGTTCGCTTAATAGACTGGTTATAATTTAAAGCCAATACCGCTCCCAGCCTTATTTTCTCACTTAATTTTTTGTTGACACCACCGCTCAGTTGGAAATTCCGGTTCATAGTAGGGATAAAAGAAGATGAAGTTTTATCAGCACTCCAAACATTTTTAAATTCCTTGCCCCATTCACTTTTATTCGATCTTTCCAATGATGCGTATTTTCCTTTTAATGGAAATTCTGAAGGAATTCCACGAAAGCCATCATCGATTCCAAGCCAATCCAATTTACCTCCCTGGTAAGTATAGAAATCCTTACCAATCGTTTGGGTATTAAAGCCTGTTCCTACTGAAATATTTAGAAAATCTTTTGAGGGAACGTCCTTAGTATTTACCTGCACCAGGCCTCCCGCCCATTCCCCGGAAAACTCGGGTAAAAAAGCTTTGTTGATAACCAGATTATCAATCATTCCTGCCGGAAAAATATCAAATGAAAATGTTTTTCTGTCTGGTTCTGTCGTACCCATTAAAATACCATTCAACATGGTTTGGTTGTATCGGTCGTTCAATCCCCGCACGATAAGATACTTGCCTTCCTGGATTGAAATACCTGGAACTCTTTTCAGAATTTCACTGGTGTTTTTATCTGGCGATCTTTTAATACTTTCTGATGAAACTACCTGTGCTACTATGTTTAAATTTTTTTGATAGGCGATCAATGCAGCAGTAGTTTCCTGCTTCCGGGTGGTTCGAATTACAATCTCGGTTTCAGTTTTAACAGAGTTTTCCATTAAAACATCAAGAGTAATTAACTGCCCGGTCGTAACCATTACATCCGTAATTTCTTTGGTTATATATCCAATTGAAGTAATGACAAGAGTATGTAAATCTTCGGAAGAAACAGTAATTATATAGTGGCCATCCATGTCCGTAATCACACCTTTATTTTGTGTGCCTACGGTTACTGACGCGCCTGAAAGCGGGCGATTTGTTTTTACATCAATAATTCTTCCTTCCACCCTACCAGTTTGGGAAAAAGTATGTAAAGAAATGAACATGATGAAAGCGTAAATTAAGTATCTGGCAAAAAAAATTTTTTTCATGCCGCAAAGGGAAGACTCTAATGTTATGCCGGTATTAACCTACGGTTATGAAAATGTTATGCCTGATAAATAGGGACACTTCCATTCTTTGAAAGTATCTAAGTATTCAATGTGAATGCGACTAAGCTTATATGCATTTTATCGATACGAAGAGAAGTTTCTTATGTTAAGAAATCATTATCAAAATAAAAATGCCTGTATCAAAAAGGGATAATGGTATTTTTGCGCAAAATCAATAGATGTCATTTAGTTCAATTCTAAAAATATTTTTACCTAAGGATAAAATCTTTTTTCAGCTATTTGAAAGTGTTTCTGAAACAGTGATACAAATGGCGATTAAGTTGAATGAAGTAGTCCACGAAAAGGATTATGAAAAGAGGGCGGCATTAATAAAAGAAATTGAAGACCTCGAACACATCAACGATGATTATACACATCGCATTTTTACAGAATTAGGCAGGAACTTTATTACTCCTTTTGATCGCGAAGACATACATTATTTAGCGACAGCTCTTGATGATATTTGCGATTACATTTATGCTTCTGCAAAAAAGATAAATTTTTATAAAGTAAATCCTAACGAGCCTAGTTTTCACAAGTTTGGCGAACTGATATTGGCAGGATGTACTGAGGTTCGCAAAGCTGTGGCTGAACTAAGAGACATGAAAAATCTCAGAAAAATTACCGATGCTATGGTGGCAATCAACAGTATCGAAAACCAGGCAGATGATGCTTTTGATATGAGCATTGAACAACTTTTTGAGAATGAGCCGGACGCGAAAGAAGTGATTAAGAAAAGAGAGATTTACCAGGTAATGGAAATCGTCACGGATAAGTGTGAAGATGCAGCGAATGTGATAGAGTCTATTATAATAAAATATGCATAGTCACCTTATGATGAGCGTTCAATTAGTATCAACCCTACGCCGGCAAAATTTCACAATACTATTATGACTTTTCTAATTACTGTTATTGCTTTAGCGCTGATCTTTGATTATATAAATGGATTTCACGATGCTGCAAACTCAATAGCGACAGTAGTTTCCACAAAAGTGCTTACACCTTTCCAGGCTGTAATGTGGGCTGCTCTTTTTAATTTTGTTGCATTTTTTATTTTCAAAGAACATGGTGTGGCGAACACTATTGCCAAAACAGTGAAGCAGGATTTTATCACATTACCTGTGGTTTTCGCCGGACTAATTGCAGCCATCGCATGGAATCTTTTAACCTGGTGGTTTGGCATTCCTTCTTCTTCTTCTCATGCTTTAATTGGCGGATTTGCGGGTGCCGGCATTGCGCATGCAGGATTTGGTGCCGTTAATTCTGAACCCATTCTTTTAATTGCTGCATTTATATTCATCGCCCCGGTCCTTGGAATGATATCGGCCTACATAATTTCGCTATGGTTTATTAATTCGTTTCGCAAAGGCCATACTCCCAAAATTATTTCCCTGGCGATAATTGCTATCGTTCTTATTTTTATGTACCACATGTTGGAAACGGATAACAGTAAGATCGTTTCACACTACGAAAATTATTATTTAAGAGTAATCTTCTTTTCAGCAAATTTTAAATGGGTGCTGATGGCAACGATCATTATTGTAATGGCGGTATTTACTTTTTTCCTAAACACTTTAAATACAGCGCGTGCAAATAAATGGTTTAAAAGATTGCAGCTCTTGTCTTCAGCCGCGTTTAGTGTAGGACATGGCGGTAATGATGCTCAAAAAGTAATGGGCATAATTACAGCGGCTTTAATTGCACATGGAACCATTGAGAAATTTGAACAAATGCCGGTTTGGGTTCCCTTGGCATGCTACTCTGCCATTGCATTAGGTACCATGAGTGGTGGTTGGAAAATTATAAAAACCATGGGAACAAAAATTACAAAGGTTACTCCCTTTGAAGGCGTGGCTGCAGAAACGGCAGGGGCTCTTACTCTTTTTGTAACTGAATTTTTAAAAATTCCTGTGAGCAGCACGCATACAATTGCAGGTTCTATTATAGGGGTAGGTGCTACTAAAAGATTATCGGCAGTTCGTTGGGGAATAACGGTAAACCTTTTGTGGGCTTGGGTTATTACAATACCTATCAGCGGTCTGCTGGCAATGGGTGTATATTATATCGTTCATTTTTTTATCTGATTTTTTTCTTGCTCCATAATTTTAATGGGGTATTATTTCCTTACTTTGTAACATGGATAAAATATTAGTTACCGGCGGATGCGGATACATTGGCGCACATACAATTGTTGATCTTATTGAAAATGGATTTGAACCTATTTGTGTCGATAACAATTCACGTTCTACCGACGCCTTATTAAAAGGAATAAAAGATATCACAGGTGTAACTGTAAAAAATTATAAGGTTGACCTTTGTAATTTTGATGATACTTACGCCATCTTTCAGGAAAATAGTGATGTGAAAGGCATCATACATTTTGCTGCTTATAAAGCGGTTGGCGAGTCGGTGAAAAAGCCTCTCCTCTATTTTGAAAACAATTTATTTTCCCTGATTAATATTTTAAAATGTACCAAGGAATTTAAAATTCCAAGTTTTATCTTCTCTTCATCATGTACTGTTTACGGCAGTCCTGATGAAATTCCGGTTACAGAACAGTCGCCTACCAAACCTGCAGAATCACCTTACGGAGCTACCAAGCAAATGGGTGAAGGAATAGTGAGAGATGTTGTTGCATCTTCAGAAATGAAATGTGCACTGCTTCGATATTTTAATCCTGTGGGAGCTCATCCATCTATTATTATTGGCGAGTTGCCTTTGGGCCGACCAGAAAATTTAGTGCCTGCAATTACACAGACTGCGATTGGAAAAATTCCGCAATTGACAGTTTATGGAGATGATTATCCTACGAGAGATGGTTCCTGCATCCGCGATTATATACATGTGTGCGATATTGCTCATGCACATACATTAGCTCTGAAGAATCTTATGGAAGATGAAGGTGGTGAGAAGTGCAAAATATTTAATTTGGGCTCAGGAAATGGGGTTACCGTTTTAGAAGCCATTAATGCTTTTGAAAAAGTAAGTAATAAAAAATTGAATTACAAAATAGGTCCGCGCCGTGCCGGTGATATTATGGCGATCTATGCCAACAATTCTTTTGCAAAAGAAAATCTGAAATGGGATCCAAAATATTCATTGGATCAGATGATGGATACCGCCTGGAAATGGGAGTTGAAATTACAGCAGGATTCCGCTTTGCATAACAATACTAATTTTCAAATGAATTAACCGTGCCTTTAATTAGGAGGTCTTGTGAACAAAGAGATTATTTCAATTAATTTTTTTGGTTAAAAAGATTGCCTTTAAAATTTACAATAAAATACCCCAAAGATTTTTAGATTCTTTGGGGTCTTTTATTTTTTTTAATATTTTAAGAGTAGTTCTTACCTAACTTCTGTAGGTAATGGAATGTCTCTCTTTAGCATTTCATCGCGGTTGGCCATATCCCATGCGGTATGAAAAATAAGACGTGCTCTTTTTTCCATTACATCAAAATTTATTTTATCAACTGTGTCAGTAGGTTTGTGATAATCTGCGTGAATGCCATCAAAATAAAAAATGATAGGCACTCCTTTTTTTGCAAAATTATAGTGATCGCTGCGATAATAAATTCTTTCCGGATCGTTAGCATCATTGAATTTATAATCCAATTCCAGCTTGGTGTATTTATCATTTACAGCAATGCTGATAGGCTTTAAATCGCTGCTTAATTTATCATCTCCTACCACATAAACATAGTTGGTACTGTCACCATATTTCCTGTTTGGATCCAAACGTCCAATCATGTCGGTGTTAAGATCCACAGTAGTTTTATCCAGTGCGAAAACAGGATGCTCTGAATAATATTCTGAACCCCACAATCCTTTTTCTTCTCCACTAACGGTCATAAAAACAATGGTTCTTCTTGGGCCATTTCCATCTTCTTTTGCTTTTGCAAAAGCCTGTGCCATTTCAATCACGCTCACAGTTCCGCTTCCATCATCATCTGCTCCATAATTAATTATATCTCCTCTTTTACCAATATGATCATAGTGTGCGGTAAGAAAAACATACTCATTCTTTTTATCAGAACCCTCAATGTATCCTAATACATTACTTGCCATCACTTCAATAACTGACTTTTTAAATTTCAATTCTGTTTTTATTTTTTTAGAAATAGTAGTTGTATTCAGAACCTCTTGCTTCTTTGCTTTTGCTAAAATAGTATCAGCTTCTGTAGCCGATAAAATATTCTTTAACTGACCAGGTACTATTGAAATTAAGTTAAGAGTGCCACTACTTTTTTCCCTGGGAAAATATAGGTTGGTGCTTTTTGAAGATGAGGCAAGTTGCGAAGGAATTGTGGTCCAGGAAGTATTCACCATTACAACGGCTGCTGCACCTTTTTCTTTGGCAGCATTCACTTTCATGGTGGTGCTGAAACCCCATCGTGATGCCCTTGTAGTGCCGCTCACTAAATATTTTCCATCAGCTTTTGGCTCGCCTGAAATAATTAAAACTACTTTACCTTTTACATCTTTTCCTGCATAGTCAGTATAGTTTTTGTCATCAATACCATATCCTGCAAATACCATTTCTGTTGCTCCTATATTATCCTGATCCGTAGAAGTTCCTTGCAGAATATAGTCTGTACCATATTGAAAATTTGTCTTTCCGATTTTTAGTTTATCGGGAACCAGTGTATCCTTTCTTAAAGGATAATATTGCTGATAGCCATTTAAAGCCGGTGCAGGGATCAGTCCAAAAGATTTGAATTGGCTTTCAATATATGCTGCTGCTTTTCTCTGGCCTTCAGTGCCGGTTTCTCTTCCTTCCATTTCCGCGGAAGCTACTATGGTTAGTTGTTTTTTAAGTCCGTCTTGCGTAATTGTTT